>NZ_JBFULC010000005.1:0-98716 GCF_056400525.1 Stenotrophomonas sp. P5_A9 | reverse complement strand
AGTAACCGAAGCGCAGGGGAGGGTGCAGGGCAGTCTGGCGACGATGAAGGCCGATCTGGATTTTACTCAGGCCGCCGCTGAATACCGGGGAACAAGGCGTTTATCGCGCAGTGAATCGATCCTGATCCAGGTGTGGACGGGCAAGACCGAGCAAGAGGTCGTCGCCGCGAACGGCAACCCAGCTGTCCGTCAGGCCGGGATTGCGCGGACGCTGTCTTATGGGCAGTCCTTTGACAATCGCGTCATGTGGCAGAATCTCGCGACCGGCGCGACGTATGGCGGCGGCGGTTATAAAAGCTGCAACGTCCGCTATGTGCTGATCCCGGACAGCGCCGGGATGCTGAGGGTTGCCGATGTGAATGTCTTCGGTGAAGCAAGTGGCGACACAAGAAAGATACGTGACGCCTGCGCCGACATCTTGAACGTGCCAAACGGCTGAAATCATGGCCTATTTTTGAGCCGCGCTCATGCAAGCCGAAAGCTGGCGATACGCCAGCTGCAGATGGACAACCTTTGAGCGGAACACCTCTTTCCCCTGAAACTGGATAGCGAGCTCATTACTGTCCGGCTTTTCCTTCACCGATTTCCGCACGTCGATGGTGAGCAACAACGCCCCACTGCTCTGGCCCGGCATGCTCACATGGGCGGCCTGGACGTTCTGCGTGGGGTGGTTGGTAGATGACAACGTGATGGGAACGATCTCGGTCTTTGTCACCGGAGGGATCGCCTCGCTGATGAACCAAACGCCGCCATGACCCTTTCGCGCCATTCCAGCGTCGGCGGGGCCACGAAGCGAAAAGGTGGAATCTGGCGTGATGAAATTAACCGAGCAGTGGTAACCGGTGTTGACGGGTTCGCGTGCCAGCACCCAATTGCCATCAACCCCCTTGTAGAAGGATTCGCTGAACATCGGCTTGCCAGGATCCGCGCCGCCGAGCAACTCAGGGGCGATTTGAGCAGCGCACGGGCTGGTCCATGCCATGGTGACTACTACGCCGATCAGCCAATTCTTCATCTAAAATCGCTCTTCATTCGTGGGACCTTGACGTACGGTTTCGTGCAATTCCTGTCCTGGCCCTATCCAAGCGGCTACGGGCCATAGCTTAGCCTTCCAGGATTGCAGTGTAACGCTCTGCACGCCATGTACTTCTGCGAAGACTCTATCCGGCCGAACTTCCTGTAACCCAGCTTCAGGCGATTGACCGCTATGTCGCGTCTGAAATGACTCGGCAGCAGATCCCTGGCTTGACGCTCGGCGTCTATCGTCATGGGCACGCCGTGCTCTTGAAGGGGTACGGATTTTCGAACATCGAGCACGACGTGCCGGCCACCCCGGATATCGTCTTCGCCTGGATGACAGCATCCGCTCACATGTGGCCGGACTGCCTGAGACGTGGCAGGCGATCACCATCGGCCAGCTGCTCTCGCACACGTCGGGCATTGCCGATTATGACGGCGACGAGTTCACCGGCCGCGACGGGCCGTTCGACGTGCGCCGGGACTTTACGGAAGCGGAACTGGTGCAGAAGGTTTCCCAGCTGCCCGTTGAGGCGTCCCCAGGAGAAACATGGAGCTACCGCAACGCAAATTACCTTCTGCTTGGCGCCGTCATCCGCAGCATCACCGGGAAATTCCACGGCGACATCCTGGCGGAGGAGATTTTCGGGCGTCTCGGCATGACCGCATCCCGGGTGATATCCGACCAGGAGATCGTCCCCCATCGGGCCGCAGGCTACGAACGCAGGGGAGGGACCCTGTGTAACCAGGCCTGGGTATCGCCCACCTTCAATTCCACGGCCGACCTGACCGGTCGGGATCTGAAGCACTGGGGTCGCGCCTTGTGCAGCGCCTCCGTCCTGGCTCCCGCTACGTTGGCGCAGATGTGGACACCATATCCGGTCGACGGCGTGGTTCCCGAGGAAGGCTACGGTCTCGGCTGGTTTGTCCGCATCCACCCATCAGGTCCCATCGTGGAGCATGACGGCGCATGGCAAGGGTTTACGTCGTACTTCGCCGGATACCTGGGAACGGGCGTCTCGGTTGCTGTGTTCACGAATCTCCATCCCGATCACAGTCGCCCTGATCAGATCGGCCAGGGGGGCGCAGGATTGGTGGACGCGCGCCTGGCGGATCTGGATCCGGCCAGCGAACATTCTGATCCGATCGACCGCTGAAGCGGGACCCAGCCACCTGAAGTAGCGTGTCTGGGACAGATCTACCATTTCGCATAATGTATATTATGTTACATATTGACTGGCAGCCTTCCTGGTCGAGCATCGCAATGGCGTAGTCGCGGTCGGCCTGCTTGGCGAACTCGGCATCGGCCAGCAGATCGCCACGCTTGGTCGCCTCGATTTCGAGGTGCCGGATTCGATTCCGGTCCGGCTGAAGTTCGGCGCGTGCCTTTGCGACTACGGCTGCATCACGAATTGGGCGGGTCGCGCCTTCCTCACGCGATTGGAGCAGCGGTCCAACGAGGCGCCCTAACCCCGATTGAGACGAACAAGGCGGCGGCCAGGCGGGTCAGAGCTATGGCCGGGTCATGCGAGAATCCCCCTATTCGCTACGGCCAAGGTACGGGGGGGGCATGGGCTTTACTAAGAAAAGACTCCGTTACGTGTTGCGGAGCGATGCAGTCCTCTCTGGCATCGCCGGCGCTCTTCTGAGCGGGGTCCTGAGCTGGATCCTCTTTGCTGCGCCAGGCGGAACTCAGATACCTGACAGCGGTAGCGTTGCCGATTGGCTCGCCGCTGTGGGCACATGGGTGATCGGCTACGGGGCCTGGAGGTATGCCAAAGAAGGGCACGATCAACGCATCAGCGAATATCGAGAGCGACGCGCGACTGAGGCAAAGGCGCGACGCGCACATCTGGTTGCCACCTGCGCAGCACTGGGGTTGGCCGTGGGAATCAAGGGCTCCTGCGACAGATACGCCGCACTTCCTGACGACGAGAGGACGTTCTGGCAGCTTCAAGTCCACTTTGATGGATTTGAGGATGCCGCTCAGCTCGTCTTGCTCAGCACTGAAACACTCGTCCAGCTCCGGACGAAGGATGTGACAAGTTTCGCGCGCATCAATGAGAGGCTTCGAAGCATCCGAAAACTCACTGCGGCGTTTATTGCAGCGCACGGCAGAGAAGTGGACATGGAAAACAACGCTGACGGCGTTGAAGATCCGCTTTTCGTCGCCGTAAGTAGAGCTGCCAACGAGGTGCATGAACTCTGCTACGCGTTCAAGGACGCTGTGCTGTAAAGAAGGAATCTTCGCTGCAGGCCAAAGACGATCAATCCTCTCCATCGCGCTCGGTGTACCGCGAGCCGCTGTTTTCACTTGGAAACAAGGCAAAAACGCGGAAATTCAGTTCGTGGAGAGGATTGCTCTAGACATCGGCGACAGTCCCGAAACGTGGTCTGCGCTGGTCACGGCCGAGCGGAGCAGCTGAGGCTGAGAAGGCCGCTTGGACGCGGATTGCGCAAAAGCTGGCGACTGTTGCCATGCTGGTGCTTGTAGCTCGTGGGTTGCGCGGAACGCCCACTGCCGCAACGGCTTCGCCGGGGTCGGCTAAGGCCGAAATGTATCCAGCAGTCACCTGGCTTCGCCTAAGCGCAGCCTCTAAACGAGCCACGCCTGGAATCTCAGGGGGCAACCGACGTCCGGGGCTTGGCCACCAAGTCTCCAGCAAGCGGGTTACCGTATTCGGGAGCCCGTACCGGTGTGTGTCCGAACGCGCTCCACCGTCGGGCGCTCGCCGTCTGCGACAAGCGCTTCAGCGGCACCGTGCGCGTCTAGTTCCGTGATGCCGCGAGCCATTGAACTATCCCCTGTGCGGGCGCCCTGCCCCGTTGAGACCGTACTGGCATTAAGTGCGGCTTCCGGCCGCGACATCCGTCAGACTTGGGCAGGCGTGATCTCCTCAAGCGTGGATGGCCTTGACAGCCGCAAGTGGCCAAAGCAATCTTGACCGGCTGTAATGGCATCCACCGAGATGCCTTTAATCCGCGCGATTGCGGGCAGCCTGAGCAAGTGGAGTTGGCCGGCGAGTTCGGTTGAGCGAGTGGGCCACACGTTCACATGTAGAGTCATCGGCAGATGTGGAATTGGCGTGGGACCCCACAGCATTCGCCGGTGGACAAGTCGCCCATCTACGAACCAGCGAATCTCGTCTGGTTCCCACTCGATGGCAAAGCTATGTGCGCTTTGCGATGCATCGAATCCTAGGTCGATACTTACCGGCGTCCCGCGATATCCGTAGTCGTATTTCGCCCCCTCAGCGCCTGGGTTATAAAATACGTTAACCAGCAAGCGATCGGGGCGGTCACCAGTGATCTCAATGTCAATCTCTTGGCGAGGGGAGTCACGATGGAGGAAGAAGCCTGTAACTAACCCCGGAACATTCGCAGGTTGCAACGTAGCTTCGAAGCGGCCGAACAGGAACCGGCTTTGGGTTGATATGGCTGCGGCGCTCAGATCGCGCACACCGAGTGCCTCTCTTCGCACCGCAAGGACTGCACCCTGTCCGGAACTGGTCGTGACATTTGCGGGCCTAAATAGGCCTAAATTACCTGGAAACGTATCTTCCCGCAGCATCCATCGCGCCGGATCAAGATCTTGAAGTTGATCAATAAAACGCGATCTGGTGATGTGAGCTAGCCTACTGGGCAGACAGGGCTTAATACCTATTCCGATTGACATCACATCCCGAGGGACGATCCATGGTGAATGGTCGTGCATTAGCTGTTTCCGGCTGAAAGTGGCGCCGGGTCTGCAAGGATCAACATCAGCCAGCGCCCGTTGTCCGACTTCAGGAACTCGGGGATACGCATCCAGCGGCGGCGCTAAACGTAGGTACTGGCAGATCGCGAGCCAACTCCCTGCATCTGACAGATGCAGGGCGCCCTCTGACACGAATTGGGCTAACAGCGAGTGCTCGCGCGTCTCTATATCTCCCATAACAATAATTC
Organism: Stenotrophomonas sp. P5_A9; assembly: GCF_056400525.1. Lineage (NCBI taxonomy): Bacteria > Pseudomonadati > Pseudomonadota > Gammaproteobacteria > Lysobacterales > Lysobacteraceae > Stenotrophomonas > Stenotrophomonas sp. P5_A9. The sequence goes on along the minus strand of NZ_JBFULC010000005.1, from coordinate 93,754 downwards.
TGGCGCACGGGTAAATCCGTCTGAGCAGGTCGGCGTGGCCTGAAAGCGAGGCAATATTTACATATGCATTGAACACGGCCTCACGGCGCCCAGCAAGAAGCGCGGACATTTCCGCTGCAGGCAAGTCCTCCAAGTCGCTACAGCAGCGATAGCCGAGCATGGACAGAGCCATCGCGAGTGACGACAAGCCGGATCCAGGAGAGCCGAAGGCAAATACTGGTGTTTCAGTGGGGCGGCGATGAAACACGCCAGGAGTCGTGTCATTCAGAATGCCAATTCGGCCCAATGCAGGAAGAATCGAGTAGGAGTTGGTCGATTCGAGATCACAGCGCTGGCTAATGACCGATCGTCGAACGGCGCGAACATCCATCTCGCCAAACTTCTGGTTGATCCAAAGGTCTACCGGGCCTCGGCAAGGCCCGAGATCGAGAAGGCGCTGTGCTCCGCGCGCGGAGAGAACGTACCCTGATAGATACCAAAGACCACGCTCGGGCCGGAAGACGTTTGGTGAAATCGGAGCCTTAGGGGCGCCGTATCGGACCTCCTTATAAGAGAGATACAGAACATCAAATGCAGGCTCCGAACTACTGCTGGCATGCAACTCTGCCCAAGCAGCATCGACGAGCGTACCAAAGCCCCTGTCGAATAGGACATCATCCTCTAACACAAGCGCATATCCACCGGCGGATGCCGCGATCTTCTTCCATACAGCGATATGCGATCTTGCGACCGCGATCTCGGCGTCGCTCATTCGGATCGGCTCATCCAGCTTAAACGCGGCCGGTAGCGTCAAAGGCTGTGGCTCGACGGAAAGCTGGTCGGCCAAGGTGTAATGGATATCCACATCGGGTGTTTGAAGGCTGCTGGTAGTGTAGGCCATGCCGTCGCAAGCCGAATGCCGAACGAGAAGATCGAGCAAGGGGCTACCTGACGCGTCCGAGATACGACGCAGCTCTTGCTGAACGGCCACCAGCCGCTCTGGCTGGCGATCTAGATTGATGACATAGATCTGGCTGATCGCCAGGCAGTCAGACTTCCCGCCTCGGCTGAAGGCTCGACACAATTGACGAGGAAGTAGGACCCGAGCTCGCATGCGGAGGGTGTTCAATACTCTTTGGAGGCCGCCCAACCGCGGAAATAGGTTCATACGTTTTCATCTCCAGGCCTCTCGAAGACCCGTTGGTTGGAGTTGCGCCAATTGCGATCATCGTTGCGGTAGCTTAGCGGCCACTTCGATACAGCAAATTCGCTCCAGTCTTTAAGAACTACGATCGCGTTGTCTAACTCACCCGCGACGCCCATCTGGAAGATTACCCTGGACAAATTACCTGGACCGGTGGTCGCCTGGATTTCCGGCAGTTCGSCCTGCACAGCTTCCACGAGGCATTGAGTGGCTCTTTCAAGTGCGCCCTCAATAACCAGGTCGCCCGATTGAGCTGACAATGGATTATTATTCAGATAGAAGATCCAGTTGCCCGCCTTCGCTGACGGCGACATGAAGTCACAGGCTTGAACCATCGTATCCGAATCAATGTCATAGCAAAGCGGCTGAACTTTAAGTCCGTGACCTTTAAACAACGGGCTAATGTCCCCGGCTATGCAGACATCGTCTGCGTCCACGTACAGCCCTCCCTCAACGTGCAGGAAGCACAATCGGAAATAATCAGCCTGCATCGCAGGATGGTAACAGCGCCTGTAAGCTGAAAGGTGCAACGGGCTGAGATGCTTTTCAATGTAAGCAGCAGCTCCATCCGCATCGAACAGTCGGTGGGCATAGCCTGCTTTTTGCCAATAAATCCAAGATTCAATGCACTGAAGTACGTCGGGCGGCAGGTTCTGGAAGTCGTGCCAAAACTGAACGATAGTCCTAGGCGTGCCGTCCACCTGCGAAACAGGCGAAGGCTTGGGCGGCTGGCGATGAATGATGCCCTTGATGTAGTCCGAACGCTGCCGATGATGATCCGGCGTGTCTGCTTCAAGCGCCATGAGGCGGCCTCGAGATGGGATTCAATGAGACTTGGGAGGCTTGTGGTCAGCCTGTCTACGTGTGCCGTCTCGCGATAATACTCGCAGCCCGACCGTTCGATACCCATACGTCGCCCGACCACCCTTCAGCGGCGAGCGGCTGAGGCACGTCTGCATGTGACGTCGATCCAGCGGCTACTGCCGCTGCATGACGCCACGATTGCCTATGCCGCAGCGAAGGCGGCGTTGTCCACCCACAGCAAGGCCCTCTCCAAGGAAGTCACCCCCAAGGGGGGGCGCGTGGTCCGCGTGTCGCCGGGCTGGATCGAGACAGACGCTGCGATCGCATTCGTCGGGCGGATTGCGTCCAATGCAGGCACAGATTATGAGGGCGCCAAACAGCAGGTCATGCAGGGGCTGGGCGGCATTCCGCTGGGGCTCCCGGCCAAGCCAGCCGAGGTGGCCGATCTGATTGCATTCCTGGTCTCGCCGCGGGCGGCGTCCATCTCCGGATCGGAGTACACGATCGACGGCGGCACTGTCCCGACCGCCTGAGGTTGCGTTGTGACCATCCGGGCCGCTCGCGCTCGCGACCTTCACAACTACCACGCCGCCCCGAATGCAACTATGAAGGCCGCGACCTGCCCCCCTCGGTAAACCATGCCCCACTTTCGCCGTCTTTTTGGTCGTTGGCTCCGCCTGCGTCGTCTTGTCCGTTGGCGCTGGCGTGAGCGCCAGGCCTCGGCACCGGCCATCGAGGCCACCGAGGGCCCCCTGCGCGCCGCGCTGTACAGCGTTGAACAGATGGAGGTCTACGGCCGCGCCCTTGCGCGCCAGCATCGGGTGCGGATGCGACCGGGCGCAGAGCGCCTGCTCGATCGCCTGCAAGCCAACGAGCGTGTCCTGGAAGACGCCAACACGCTGCTCAGCAACGTAGTACGCGAACAGCGGCCGGTGACCCCGGCCGGGGAATGGCTGCTCGACAACTACTACCTGATCGAAGAACAGATCCAGACCGCGCGACGTCACCTGCCGCGCGGCTACAGCCGGCAGTTGCCTTCCCTTGTCGCCGGCCCCTCGGCCGGGTTGCCGCGGGTGTATGAGCTGTCGATGCAGGCCATCGCGCATGGCGATGGCCGCATTGACGGCGATACGCTGGGCCGCTTCATCGCCTCGTACCAGTCGCTCGCGCCGCTGAGCCTGGGCGAACTGTGGGCCGTTCCGATCATGCTGCGCCTGGCCCTGCTGGAGAATCTGCGGCGCATGGCGGCGCGGGTGATGCGCGACGGGACGGACCGTGGCCTGGCTGCCCAATGGGCGGACAGCCTCAATCGCGCGGCGTCCGATACCCCGACCGATGTCGTCCTCGTGGTGGCCGACATGGCACGCTCCGAGCCGCCCTTGACCGGCGCGTTCATCGCTGAGCTGACCCGGTCGCTGCAGGGGCGCGGCGGTGCTTGGGCCATGCCCATCGCCTGGCTGGAACAGTGGGCCGCCGCGGCTGGGCAGCGCATCGATGAACTGGTCGCCGCCGAGGGCCAGCAGCAGGCGGCCGACCAGGTCTCCATCGGCAACAGCATCGGCAGCCTGCGCTTCCTCTCCACCATGGATTGGCGCACCTTTGTCGAAGACATGAGTGTGGTCGAGCAGCGGCTGCGGGAAGACCCGATGGCCGTCTATCCGCAGATGGATTTCGGCACCCGCGACGCCTATCGCCATGTCGTAGAGAAGATTGCGCGCGGTAGCCGCGTCGCCGAAGAGCGCGTTGCGACCATCGCGCTGGACCTGGCACGAGCAGCTGAGCCGCTCGATGGGCCACGTACGCACGTAGGCTATTGGCTCGTCGGCGAAGGCGTGAACACCACCGTGGACGCGGTGGCCGAGGCGGCACCGCGCCACCGCAAGGCACGGCGGCTGGCGCACCGCGTGCCACTTGCCCAATACCTGCTGCCGATTGCCCTGCTGGCGGTGGTGGCCACCGCTGGCCTGCTGGCATCGGGCAGTGGCGCGGTACCCGTCTGGCTGGCCGCGCTGTTCGGGCTGCTGGTGTTCAGCGAGCTGGGCATCGTCCTGGTGAACTGGACGGCGACGGTACTGGTCACGCCCCGGCCCCTGCCCAAGCTCGATTTCAGCGAAGGGATCCCGGCCGCCTGCTCCACCGTGGTCGCGGTCCCCTCGATGCTGTCCAGTATCGACGGCATCGATGTCCTGACCGAGGCGCTGGAGGTCCGCTTCCTGGCCAACCGCGATCCTCAGCTGCGCTTCGTGCTGCTGACAGACTTCCTAGACGCCGCGGCCGCCGAGACACCGACGGACGACACCCTGCTTGCGCATGCCGTGGAGCGGATCGAGGAATTGAACAGTCGCTATGCGGCCGAGCGCGGCGATCGCTTCTACCTGCTGCACCGCGCCAGGCAATGGAACCCGGGCGAAGGGGTGTGGATGGGACACGAGCGCAAGCGCGGCAAGCTTGCAGCGCTCAACGCCCTGCTCCGTCAGGGCGATGCGGCCGCGTTCATGCGCACCGTCGGTGACACGGCTGCCTTGGTCGGCGTCCGCTACGTCATCACCCTGGATTCGGACACGCAGCTTCCGCGGGATGCCGCACGCGCCTTCGTCGCCACCTTGGCGCACCCGCTCAACCGCCCGCGCTTCGATCCGGCGCTGCAACGCGTGGTGGAGGGCTACGGCATCCTGCAGCCCAGCGTCGGTACCAGTCTGGGCACGCGCCGCACCTCGCGGTTTGCCCGGATGTTCGGCAGCGAGCCCGGCATCGATCCGTACTCGCGCATGGTCTCGGATGTCYACCAGGACCTGTTCGACGAAGGCTCGTTCGTGGGCAAGGGCATCTATGACGTCGAAGCGTTCGAGCATGCGCTCGAGGGCCGCCTGCCCGAGAACCGCATCCTCAGCCACGACCTGCTGGAAGGCTGCTATGCACGCGCCGGCCTGGTCAGCGATGTGCGCCTGTACGAGGACTATCCCGAACGCTACGCCGCCGACGCCAAGCGCCGTGCGCGCTGGATCCGCGGCGACTGGCAGCTGTTACCCTGGTTGATGCCGTGGACACCGCGCCCGGGATCGGGGTGGGAACGCAACCCCCTCAGCCTGCTGTCGCGCGGCAAGTTGCTGGACAACCTGCGCCGGAGCCTGGTGCCGATCGCAGCCTTGGCCTTGCTGGTGGCGGGTTGGCTGTATGCCGAAAGCCCGGCTGCGTGGACGGCATGGGTGCTGGCCCTGTGGTTCGCGCCGCCGCTGATCGGCATGCTGCGCGATGCGCTGAGCGTTCCGGACGACACCCCGCTGGAAGCGCACTACATCATGGTCGGGCGCGGCACGCTGCAGTCGTTGCTGCGCGCGGCCACCCAGGTCGCGTGTCTGCCCTACGAAGCGTTGCTGGCCGGTGGCGCGGTGCTGCGCACGCTCTGGCGCATGACCGTCACCCGCCGCCATCTGCTGCAATGGAACCCCTCCAGCGAAGTCGAGCGCCGCCTCGGCAGCGACCGCGGCGCGGAATGGCGGGTGATGGCGCCCGCGTCGGTGCTGGCGGTTGCGCTGGCAGCGGTCGTGGCCAGCGTGGCTCCGCAGGCACTGCCTGTCGCCCTGCCCCTGCTGTTGGCGTGGACCTTCGCGCCCGCGTTGATGGCGTGGCTGGGCCGGCCGCCGGCCGCAAGCGTGGCCGAGCTGTCGGTGACCCAGCGGGCGTTCCTGGGCCGGCTGGCGCGGCGCACCTGGTCGTTCTTCCAGGCGTGGGTGCGCGAGCAGGATCATTGGCTGCCGCCGGACAACATCCAGGAGCACCCGACGCTGGTGGTGGCGCGGCGCACCTCGCCGACCAACATCGGCCTGTCCCTGCTGGCCAATCTGTCCGCGTGGGATTTCGGCTGGCTCCAGCTGGGCGCGGTCGCGGAACGCACCGCCCTCACCTTCGATACGCTGGACCAGCTGCCGCGCCATCGCGGCCACTTCCTGAACTGGTACGACACCGAAACCCTGGCGCCGCTGCAGCCGCGCTACGTCTCCACCGTGGACAGCGGCAACCTGGCGGGCCACCTGCTGACGCTGCGCCAAGGCCTGCTCGCGCTGGTGGACGCGCCGGTGCTGGCGCCACACACCTTCGATGGCCTGGCCGATACGCTCGGCGTACTGGAAGAGGAACGGCAGCGCCATCGCCCCGCTGACGCAGTACTGAGCGAGGCGCTCAACCACCTTCGCCAGCGCCTGGCGGCAACGCGTACCGACCACCCGCGTGGGACGACGCAGCTGCTCGCCCGGTTGCAGGAGCTGGCCGGTCTGGCCGACGCCATGCTGGCGCACTGGCCGGCACCGGAGTCGTCCGAGGAAGGTGCGCTGCACTGGCCCGCCCTGTTCGCTGCCGAATGCCATGCCGCCCACGCGACACTTGCCGACCTCCCTGCCGATGCCGGCGCGGACGACGAGGCGCCAGTACCGAGCCTGCGCCAATTGTCCGCCCTGCCCGGCTCCGCCGGTGCGGACGCGCGCGCGCGCATCGAGCAGCTGCAGGCGCTGGCGCACCGCGCCGGGCAGTTCTCGCTGATGGAGTACGGGTTCCTGTTCTACCGTACCCGCAACCTGCTCTCGATCGGCTACAACGTCGACGACCATCGCCTCGACAACAGCTTCTACGATCTGCTGGCGTCCGAAGCGCGGCTGTGCGCCTTCGTCGCCATCGCCCAGGGCCAGTTGTCACAGGAGAGCTGGTTCGCGCTTGGCCGGATGCTCACCGAGGTCAACGGCACGCCGACGTTGTTGTCATGGAGTGGCTCGATGTTCGAGTACCTCATGCCGCAGCTGGTGATGCCCAGCTATCCCGATACGCTGCTCGACCAGACCGCGCGACATGCGGTCGAGGCGCAGATCGTCTACGGCCGCACCTTGAACCTGCCGTGGGGCGTGTCCGAGTCCGGCTATAACGCCGTCGATGCCCGCCTGAACTACCAGTACCGCGCGTTCGGTGTGCCCGGATTGGGTCTCAAGCGCGGCCTCGGCCAGGATCGGGTCATTGCCCCCTATGCCAGCATGATGGCGCTGATGGTGGCACCGGAGGCGGCGTGCCAGAACCTCCAGGCCCTCGAAGGGTTGGGGTTCTCCGGGCGCTTTGGCATGTACGAAGCGATCGACTACACCCCCGCCCGGGTACCGCCGGGACAGGATCACGTTCTGTTGCGTTCGTTCATGGCCCACCACCAGGGCATGGGCCTGCTGTCGCTGGATTACCTGTTGCGCGACCAGCCGATGCAGCGCCGTTTTGTTGCCGATACCGAGTTCCAGGCCACCTTGCTGCTGCTGCAGGAACGCATCCCGCGCATCGGCGTATTCCATCCGCATGAGGTCGAAGCGCTGGGCGAGCATTCGGCCATGGCCGAGCACGAGACCTCCCTGCGCGTCCTGCGCGACCCGGCGGGCCCGCGCCCGGAAGTGCAGCTGCTCTCCAACGGGCGCTACCACAGCATGCTGACCCATGCCGGCGGCGGCTACAGCCGCCACGGCGACCTGTCGCTCACTCGCTGGCGCGAAGACGGCACCACCGACGCCTGGGGCACGTTCTGCTACCTGCGCGACGTGGACAACGGCGAGTTCTGGTCCGCCGCCTACCAGCCCACCTGCGTGGCGCTGGACCATTACGAGGCGATCTTCTCCGACGCCAAGGCAGAGTTCCGCGGCGCGCGCCGCGGCTGCGAGAGCCATCTGCAGGTCGCCATCTCCGCCGAGGACGACATCGAGCTCAGGCGCCTGCGCCTGACCAACCGCGGCCGTCGCCAGCGCACGGTGGAGATCACCACCTATGCCGAAGTGGTGCTGGCGCCCGCAGCGTCGGACGACGCGCATCCGGCCTTCAGCAACCTCTTCGTGCAGAGCGAGATCCTGGCCGCCAAGCAAGCCGTGCTCTGCACGCGCCGGCCCCGTTCGCACGACGAAGTCCCACCGTGGATGTTCCATCTGGTCGCGGTGCATGACGCCGAGGTCGCGTCGATCTCCTACGAAACCGACCGTGCGCGCTTCCTGGGCCGTGGCAACACGCCGCGGACGCCGCAGGCGTTGACCACCGACACCGAGCTCTCGGGCACGGACGGCTCGGTGCTCGACCCGATCGTGGCCATCCGCGTGCGGGTGGTGCTGGAGCCCGAGCAGACCGTGCAGCTGGACATGGTGTATGGCATCGGCGCCGACCGCGTCGGTTGCGAGGCCATGGTCGACAAGTACCGTGATCGCCGCCTGGCGGACCGTGTCTTCGACCTGTCCTGGACACACAGCCAGGTGGTGCGCCGGCAGATCAATGCCAGCCAGGCCGAGGCCTCGCTCTACGAGCGCCTGGCCAGCCACGTGCTGTATGCCAATCCGCTGCTGCGAGCGGGCGACGCCGTCCTGCAGCAGAACCAGCGAGGGCAATCCGGGCTGTGGGGCCATGCCATCTCGGGCGACCTGCCCATCGTCCTGCTCAAGGTCACCGACGCGGAGAACGTGGAACTGGTCAGGCAGCTGGTGCAGGCGCACGCGTATTGGCGCCAGAAGGGACTCAACACCGACCTGGTGATCTGGAACGACAGCAAGGCCGGCTATCGGCAGGAACTGCAGGACCAGATCCTGGGGATGGTGGCCGCCAGTTCGGAGACGGGCCTGCTAGATCGCCCCGGCGGCATTTTCGTGCGGCCGGTGCAGAACATGAGCCACGAGGACCGCGTTCTGCTGCAGGCGGTGGCACGGGTGGTGCTCAGCGACGAGGACGGCACGCTGGCGGCGCAGGTGGGGCGCCAACCGCTGCCTGTGCGACGGATTCCGGCTCTGGTGCCGCAGGCGGAGCAGCAGGAGCTGGCCCTGGCGATGGACGCGACGCCCGGGCTGCCCGTCATCGCCGACCCGGGACCCGAACCCGGACTGCCCCCGGGCGTTGAGCACGACGAAGAGGTGGACGACCCGTGGCCGTTCCTTCCGTACCGCGGCGCCGGCCGATTCGACAACGGCACCGGCAGTTTCAGCGAGGACGGCCGCGAATACGTGGTGGTGGTGCGCGAAGGCGCCCCGACGCCGGCGCCCTGGGCGAACGTGATCGCGAACGCCCGTCTGGGCACGGTCGTCAGCGAGAGTGCACCGGGCTATACCTGGTTCGAAAACGCACACGAATTCCGCTTGACGCCCTGGCTCAATGATCCGGTGTCCGATACCGGCGGCGAAGCCTTCTACGTGCGCGATGAGGAAACCGGCCGTGTCTGGTCGCCGATGCCGCTGCCCTGCCGGGGCACCGGTGCGTACCGTACCCGCCACGGCTTCGGCTACACGGTCTACGAGCACATCGAAGACGGTATCGCCAGCGAGTTGTGGGTCTTCGTCGATGTCACCGCGCCACTGAAGTTCTCGGTCCTGCGGTTGCACAACCTCTCGGGCCGGCCACGGCGGCTGTCGGCCATCGGCTACGTGGAGTGGGTCATGGGTGACCTGCGCCCGAAGTCGCGCATGCACGTGGTCACCGAACGCGATCTGCAGACCGGGGCGCTGCTGGCGCGCAACAGCTACAGCACCGAGTTCGGCGGCCGGATGGCCTTCTTCGACACCGATGCCGAGGGCTGCGGCTGGACCTGTGACCGCCTGGAGTTTATCGGCCGCAACGGCGGCCTGCATGCACCGGCCGCGTTGCGCCGCGAGCGTCTGGATGCACGGGCCGGTGCGGGCATGGATCCCTGCGCGGCGATCCAGGTGCCGCTGGAGCTGGCGCCGGGCGACCGCAGTGAAACCACGTTCCGCCTTGGCGCCGGGCGCGACCGCGAGGAAACGCTGGCGTTGGCACGAAGCCGCCAGGGCAACCAGGAAGCCATCGATGCGCTGGACGCCGTGCGCATCCACTGGCGCAACGTACTGGCCACGGTGCAGGTACGCACGCCGGACCCGGCGTTCGACGCACTGGCCAATGGCTGGCTGGTCTACCAGACCCTGGGCTGCCGCTACCTGGCACGCAGTGGCTACTATCAGTCCGGCGGCGCGTTCGGCTTCCGCGACCAGCTGCAGGACGCGCTCGCCCTCGTGCACGCGCGCCCGGACCTGACCCGCGAACACCTGCTGCTCTGCGCGGCACACCAGTTCACCGAAGGCGATGTGATGCACTGGTGGCACCCGCCGCAGGGTCGCGGCGTGCGCACCCGCTGCTCGGACGACTATCTGTGGCTGCCCCAGGGTGCATGCCGCTACCTGGAGGTCACCGGCGACGCCAGCGTGCTGGACGAAGTGGTCGGCTTCATCGAGGGGCGCGCGGTGACCCCGGAAGAGGAAGGCTACTACGACATGCCCACCCTTTCGGCACAGCGCGGCACGTTGTATGCGCACTGCGTCGTCGCGCTGGAGCGCGGGTGCCGGCTGCTCGGTGAACGTGGGCTTCCGCTGATGGGCAGCGGCGATTGGAACGACGGCATGAACCGCGTCGGCGACCAGCAGCGCGGTGAAAGTGTGTGGCTCGGATTCTTCCTGCATGACACGCTTCGCCGCTTCATCGGGCTGGCCAACGCGCGTGGCGATGCCGCCCGTGCGCAATGGTGCGAAGAACAGGCCGAACGCCTGCGTCAGAACCTGGAACAGCATGCCTGGGACGGCGCGTGGTATCGCCGCGCCTGGTTCGACAACGGCGCCACGCTGGGCTCGTCACAGAACCAGGAATGCCGCATTGATTCGATCTCCCAGAGCTGGTCGGTGCTGTCAGGCGTGGCCGCGCCTGAGCGTGCCAGCCAAGCGCTGGATTCGCTGTACACGCATCTGGTGCGAAAGGACGCCAAGCTGATCCAGCTCCTCGACCCGCCCTTCGACCAGACCACGGAGGACCCCGGTTACATTCGGGGTTACGTACCGGGCGTGCGCGAGAATGGCGGCCAGTACACCCATGCGGCGGTGTGGGCGGCGATGGCATTCGCCCAACAGGGCGATGCAGTGCGTGCCTGGGAGCTGGCCGGCATGATCAACCCCCTGAACCACACGCTGGATGCCGAGGCGGTCCAGACTTACCGCGTCGAACCCTATGTGTTGGCCGCCGATGTCTACGCCGTGTCGCCGCACGTCGGGCGAGGCGGCTGGACGTGGTACACCGGATCGGCCGGGTGGATGTATCGCCTGCTGGTCGAATCCCTGCTCGGCATCCGTCGCGACGGCGATCGTCTCTCGCTTGAACCGTGCCTGCCCGATCACTGGCCGTCCTTCGAATTGAGCTACCGCTTCGGGCGCAGCCTGTATGAGTTCGTGGTGACCCGCACGGCCCAGGGTCAGCCGACGCTGCATGTGGATGACGTCCTGCAGCCGGACCTCAGCGTCCTGCTCCGCGACGACGGTCATTACTACCGTGTCGCGCTTGATCTGGGTGCACCTCCGGGATGAACGTGCGCGCCGAGATACAGGTGCAACTTGATGCGCTGGCCGACAAGCTGGACCACTGGGTGGCGCGAGTGCGCCACCCAGCGCAATTCTGGACGCAGTTTGAACAGCTGAGTGGCGAGATTCTCGACCAATGCGAGAACGCGGAGAGGCACCATGCGCGTGCGTGTATACAGGCCATGCTCGAACGCCATGCGCTGGAAATCCCGGCCTGGCACGAACGAGGCGACACTCCGCCGCCGGGGAAGCCGGGAGCGTGATAACGGATCCCCCGTGCGGGCTCAGGGTCAGAAGCTGCACTTCACGTGCGTGTGCAGCCGGTTCAGATCGCCGGCCTCCCCAATTCCAGGCGGCGCTGGGCGTGGCTCAGCTCTGCGCCGAGGTCCAGCTTCGGGAAGGACAAGCAGCAACGGGAACGGCCCAAGGCGCTGCAGCCCGCCTTACATCAAGCCCATGCGATCAGTCATGTTGATTCGCGGATTGCAGACATAACGGAGCCGCTGTTCGCGCTGGGCTTTCGGGAATGCACGAAGAGCGGCGAGCACTGCCTGCCAATGGGTGAACCCGCTGTCCATTACCTTGGCATGCGACAACCTGGGCTGGGTGTACTGGCGAATCTCCCTGCGTGTGAAATACACGCTTTCGCCGCCCTACCCCTCGGACCATCGGCCATCTGGCGCCTGCCTGACGACGTCACCTTAACCGCGCCGTCCTATGCTGGGACCCCGTTCGCGTCCACAAGGGAAAACACCATGATCAAACTGCACACGCTGATGATTGCCGGCTGCCTGTTGGGATTCAGTGCCGTTGCCTCCGCTGAAACGGTCAACCTGACCAACAGTGCAGATGGCGCCAACCGAGATGCCGGCATCTCGGCGGTAAAGAAGAAGCTGCAGGACGCCTGTACCGACCGCAAGGGCTCACCCGACAGTGATTCGTTCGAGGTGGTCTTCGAGAAGACCAGCGACAACCCGAATGTGCCCAAGCCTTATTACGTGGACGGCAAAATGAAGTGTGAGCTGCCTGGCTGATGAGGACACCCGGCCAAGGCCGAGCGGATGCTTCAGGCCTGGCCGGCGGCTTTCTCACGCGGCGATTCTCTCCACCAACCTATCGAGCGCCGCCTTCGTGGCGCGCGCCGTATCTCGCTGCCGCTCCGCTTGGTGGTCACTTACCGGTTTCGTCGCTACATAAAGCTGCGTGCCGGCTGAGTCTTCAAGGGATGGAGCCGCAGGCCGCGTAGCGTCAGATAGGCGATGGGCGGGCAACCTGGGAGGCAGCGGACCAACGGTCCGCTCTACGGTGTCCCCCGGCCTTGGGCGGGCCGGGGATTCTGTTTACTCGGCGCGGTGGGTCCTTCAGTAACCGCCACGTATTCCGCGTCGCATCGGGATCGTCCCGGCCAGCAGCGTGCGGGGTTGGCGGTGGGCGACGGCCATCCGTGGCCAGGCGCGCGCGCAATCTGGAGTCGCCGGGCGCCGAGGCCGGATCAACCCGACGCGGCAGCCGCAATCTTGATGGACTTGACGTTGACAAACTCCTTCAGACCCTCAGGACCGTGCTCACGACCATAGCCGGACGCCTTCACACCACCGAACGGCAGCGCCGGGGATGCGACGTCGAAGGTGTTGATGAAGACCATGCCGGTGTCGAAGTACTTGCTCGCCAGTTCCCGGGCGCGCTGCACGTCCCGGCTGAACATGCCCCCACCCAGGCCGTAGCGGCTGTCGTTGGCGATGCGCAGCGCATCCTCGTCGTCCTCGGCGCGGATGATGGCCGCCGCAGGACCGAACAGCTCATCCTCGTAGGCCACCTGCCCCGGCGCCACATCCGCCAGCACCGTGGCCGGGTAGAACCAGCCGGTTCGCTCTGGCACCTCACCGCCGACCACCAGACGTGCGCCCTGCGCGACGCTCTTGGTCACTTGTTCGTGCAGCTTGTCGCGCTGCGCCTTGGAGACCATCGGGCCGAGCTGGGTGTCCTCGGCGTTCGGGTCGCCCATCCGGATCGCCTCGAACGCCTTTGCATAGGCGCTGACGAAGGCCTCGTAGTTCTTCTTCGTCACGATAAAGCGCTTGGCGTTGACGCAGGTCTGCCCATTGTTGAACAGGCGGCCTTTGACGCAGGTCGCCACCGCCAGATCCAGGTCGGCATCGTCCAATACCAGATAAGCATCGTTGGAACCCAGCTCAAGCACCGTCTTCTTGAGCGCCGCGCCGGCCTTGGCGGCCACCGTGCGCCCTGCCGCTTCGCTCCCGGTCAGTGTCACCGCGCGCACCAGATCGTTTTCCACGATGTCGTTGGATTGGTCGTGGCTGATCAAAAGTATGCCGAACAGCCCTTTGGGCAGCCCGGCACTTTCGTAGATGTCACGCAGCAGCAACCCACTGCCGGTGCAGCTCTCGGCATGCTTGAGCAGGACGCCATTGCCGGCCATCAGGCTGGCGATGGAGTAGCGGATCGCCTGGTAGGCCGGGAAGTTCCACGGCTGGATGCCGTAAATCACGCCGATCGGCGCGTGGGTGACGATGCCTGTGGCGCCCTCCACATCGCGCTCCTCATCGGCCAGAACAACAGGCCCCTGCTTGGCGGTGTAGTCACAGATGCTGGCACACAGCTCGACTTCAGTACGGCTGTCTTCAATTAGCTTGCCGACCTCGTCGGTCATCAGCTGTGCGAACTCTTCCTTCCGCTCGCGAAGTGCCTTGGCAATGCCGGCAATCACCTTTGCTCGCTCATCCAGACTGCGGAGACGCCATTGAGTAAAGGCTTCGTGACTGGCCTTCACGACCGCCGCGGCTTCAGCGTCAGACATGTAGGAATAGGTGGCGACTACTTCTTCGGTCAGCGGATTTACCGTGGTGAGATGGCTGTTGGACATGGAAAGAGGCTCTTCACTTCAAAACGAGGTCGGTAAAGAGTCGCCGTCGTGCAGTTTTCAAGCCGTGAATTCCTGAGCGACGTGCATCACTGTGAGTTCACTGGATCTCATTCCTGCCGCTTGATTCCGATGTAATACGCATCGAGCTTACCGCCGGGTCCAGCGGTGCATATGCGCTCACCGATAGGGTGGACGGGACGCTAGCCCTGCGTAATCCCCTCGCCCTCCCATATCAGCGTGAACGTCAACTCCATCTTCTGGCCCGGCGCCAGCCGCTGCGGTGCCAAGGTAAACCCATCCGACGGACCCGTCTGAGGCTCCGCGCACGTCGCGTGCCCAGCACCGTCATACACCACCCAGTGATCCGTATCGGCCCACAGCCGCAGGCGCTGGTTGCCAGACACCAGCGTCACCTCGGCTTGATTGATGAAACAGTCATCCCAAGGTCCAGGCGCGGGGCTGACGCAAGGCAACATGGCAATGCCCTCCCCGTCCCGTGGATACATCGCACTCGGCGAGAACAGCAACTGATCCGGCCTCCGGAACCAGGGATGCCAGCCGAGCACGGCGGGCATTGCCTGGTCGCCGGCCTCAACGGCGAGGTGGAGGTCCAGGCGATCTGGACGTACGTGGATGCTCTGCGTCGCACTGCCGCCGAAGGGCCAGTACGCATCCTCGGGCAGCGCCAGCGACAGCGTCGCCGCATCCGCGCCGATGCTCTGGATGTTCCAGGGCCGTGTAAAACCTACCCCGTGGATCGCGTGCGCCCCAAAGTTCGCAGGCAGCTCAATTGCCCTGCCATCAAAGACAAAGCGTCCCTGCCGAATGCGTCCCGCCCACGGCACCATCGGGTAGCACCCCCAACCGATGGCGGCCGCGCTACCTTCGTGTTCGCCAACCAGCCACTCCACGCCGTCGTAGCGCAGATGGGCAATGCGACCACCGGCTTCCGGTGCAAGCGCGACCTCCAGCTTGCCTGCCCGCAACCAGTAAAGGTGGCCGGCAGGCAGCGGCGCCTGCGCATCGTCCCTGGGTGAAGCCGTTTCAAGCGCCATAGGGATCAATCGTCCGGATGCTGCCGTCCGCGTCCATGTGCAAGGGCGTGCACTTGACCGAGCGCAGATGGGTCACGCCGCGCGACAACAAGGCGTCATGGTAGAAGAGATACCACTGCCCCTCGAACGCGCAGATGGAGTGGTGCGTGGTCCAGCCCACAACGGGCTTCAGGATCACGCCGGCATAGGTGAACGGTCCGTACGGGCTGTCGCTGACGGCGTAGCAAAGCAGATGCGTATTGCCCGTGGAATACGACAGGTAATAGCGGCCCTGGTACTTGTGCAGCCACGGCCCCTCGAAGAACCGGCGCGCATGGTCATCGGCACGCAGCGGCTGTCCGTGCTCATCCAGGATGACGACCTCGCGCGTGGGCTCCGCCAGCCGCGTCATCCCCGCGTCCAGTCGGCCGACACGCGGTCCCAGGGCGGGCGCCTCCCCGGAAGGCTCTGCGTGCGTCGCATCAAAGCGGTTGTCACGGTACTTCTGGAGCTGGCCACCCCAGATGCCGCCGAAGTAGAGGTAATGCGTGCCGTCGTCGTCTTCGTACACGGCCGGGTCGATCGAGTATGTGCCCTCCATCGGTTCCGGCGCGGCAGTGAACGGCCCCTCGGGGCGATCCGCCACCGCTACACCGATGCGGAACCTGCCCTGCCCGTCCTTGGCCGGGAAATAGAGGTAGTAACGGCCGTCGCGATGGGCCGCATCCGGCGCCCACATCTGCTGCGCGGCCCAGGGCACGTCGCGCACATGCAGCGCCATGCCGCAATCGGTGGCCTCGCCCTCGGGCGATTCCATCCGCAGCACGTGATAGTCCTCCATGCCGAAGTGCCCGCCCTCGTCGTCGAAGGGCGCGCCGCCGTCGATATCATGCGACGGATAGATGTACAGGCGCCCCTCGAACACGTGGGCGGAGGGATCGGCCGTATAGATGTGGGTCACCAGCGGCTGGGAAATGGCCTGCGCCGCGAGCCGATCAAGGTTGCCTCCCTGCCGACGCAGATGCAGGTCATGCTCGATGCGCGTTTCCATGTCCTTGTCGATCTTGTAAAGGAAGAGCAGCGCAACAGCTATCAGGAAGGGAATGGAGCAGTAGAGGCTCACCGTCAGGCGGATACCGTCCACCACGGCCTGGGGCTGCTGTTCCGCGCCGGCCTGATAGCCGTGGTGCGCGAGAATGCCGGCGACCAGCGCACCGCCGATGCTGAGCCCGATCTTCAGCCCGCACAGCATCGCGGAGAAGATGATCGCAGTGGCGCGGCGGTGGTTCTTCCATTCGGAATAGTCGGCAACGTCGGCGATCATCGCCCACAGCAGCGGGATGGTGATGCCGTAGCAGAAGCCGTGCAGCATGAAGGCGCCAAAGGCCACGCCGACCGCCGTGGGCGGAAACAGGTAGAACACCAGCAGGAACACGGTGGATACCAGCAGCGCGCCGCCGAAGACATCACGCTTGCCGAAGCGGTCGGCCAGGCGGCGGGAGACGCCGATGCCCAGGATCATGCAGAGGATGCCGCAGGCGTTGAACAGGCTGAAGGCCGAGGTCGCCGGATCCTCCGGCCAGGTGAAGCCGGACAGGCCCCATCCGTTGAGTGTCGCGTTCAATGCCCCGATGAAGGAGTTGAAGCCGGAGGTGTCGAGGAAGCCCGCCAACGCGGCCTCGCTCATGTAGTACTGGAAGTAATAGATGTAGGTGCCACCCTTCAGGGCCAGGTTGACGAAGACCAGCACCGTGAGGGCCAGCATCACCTTCCACGGACGGTTGTGCAGCAGGTCGGACAGGTCCTGCATCACCCCGCTCGTCTGTTCCTTGGCCGGCACGATGCGCTCGCGCGTGGTGGCGAAGGTGATCAGGAAGAACAGCGTGCCCACGACCGCGAACACGGTCATCACCCGCTCGAAGCCCTGCACGCGATCCTCATCGCCCAGGATCAGCACCAACGGCAGCAACAGCACCTGGATGATGAACTGCGCGATCATCACCGCCACGAAGCGGTACGCCGACAGGCTGTTGCGCTGGGCCATGCTGCCGGTGAGGACCCCGCTGAGCGCGGAGTACGGCAGGTTGTTGGCCGCGTACACCAGCATCAGCAGCCCATAGGTCACCAGGGCGTAGATGACCTTGCCGCGTGCGCCGAGGTCCGGCGTACTGAAGGCGAGCAGCGCCAGCACCCCAAACGGGATCGCCGTCCACAGGATCCAGGGCCGGAACTTTCCCCAGCGGGTGGCGGTGCGGTCGGCGGCGATGCCGATCAGCGGGGTGAACGCGAAAGCGCCCAGCAGGCCGATCACGAAAATGATGGTCGCTGCGGTGCCGGGCGGCAAGCGATATACATCGGTATAGAAGAATGCCAGGTAGGTGATCAGCGTCTGGAAGATCAGGTTCGCCGCCAGATCGCCCAGGCTATAGCCCAGCTTCTCCCGGATCGACAGCGCATGCTCGGCGCCTTCCATGCGGCGGGCGTCAGTCACGGCTGGCCTCCACCGTGAAGCCAGCCGTGGCGCGGACATCAGCGCTGGAGCTCCCTATCCTTATCTCGTACGTCCCCGGCGGTACCGCATACGCCCCTCGCGCTTCGTCGTACTGACGCAGGGCCTGCTGCGCGTCCAGATCGAATGCCACGGTGCGCCGCTCGCCCGGCGCCAGGTGGACACGCTGGAAGCCGCGCAGCGCCTGCTGTGCATCGCCCGGTTTCGCCTCAAGCCGTCGCACATACAACTGCACCACCTCGTCACCTGCGCGCTTGCCCATGTTGGCCACGTCCACCTGCACCTTGAGGGTCGCGTTGTCGGCGATGCGGGATGCATCGAGCTTGAGCATGCCGTAGCCGAACCGGGTATAGGACAGCCCGTAGCCGAACGGATACAGCGGTGTGCCGCGGAAGTAGCGGTAGGTGCGGCCCTCCATCGTGTAGTCGTCGAAGGCCGGCATCGCCTGGTCCGCGGTGTAGAAGGTCACCGGCAGCCGGCCCGCGGGATTGGTGTCGCCGAACAGCGCTTGGCCCACGGCGGTGCCACCGCGCTGCCCCGGATACCAGCTCATCAGGATCGCGGACAGGTTCGCCTGGGCCCATTCCACCGCCAGCGCCGAACCGCCGGTCAGCACCATTACCACCGGCTTGCCCGTGGCGTGCAGCGCTTCCAGCAGGGCGCGCTGGGTGGCGGGCAGGCGCAGGTCGGTGCGGTCGCCGCCCGCGAAGCCGGGATAGTTCACCGTCATCTCTTCGCCCTCGACATCGCCGGTCAGGCCGCCGACGAAGACCACCACGTCCGCGTTGCGGGCGGCATCGACCGCCTCCTCGAACGGCGCCTTCGCGCCGGGCATGCGCCAGCCCAGTCGCACGCCTGCGTCGCGTTCGTTATCGAAGTACTCCAGCGTGAGCTCGTAGGCGCGGCCCGCCTGCAGGTCCAGGTCGACACCATCGCTGCGCAGGCGATCGCTGTTGTCCCAGTGGTCCAGCACCCGCTTTCCATCGACGTAGAGACGGAAGCCGTCATCGGCGGCCGCCTCGATCCGGTAGCGGCCCGAGACCGGCGGCAGCAGCTGGCCCCGCCAGCGGATGCTGAAGCCATCGTTGGGAATGCCCTGCCCCGGCGCCGCTTCACCGCGGGCCAGCAGGTTGTCGGTGGGTGAACCCCGGTCCCAGCGGAAACCGATCTGCGCATCGGTGCGGACCAGGGCCGGCGTCCCTGACAGATCGGGCGTGCGGAAGTACTCACCGCGCAGCCCACGTTCCGGGGAATCGGCCGACGGCCGCAGGTACGCTGCCTCGATCAGCGGTGTCGCACCGGGATCGTCGCGCCCTTCGACCAGGTCGACGCCGCGTGCGTACTGCACCTCCACCCCCTTCGCCGCGTCGCGGATCCCCTGCAGGATGGTCACCGGCGCGGCCGGCGTGCCGAAGTAGTTGCCGAGCAGGGCCATGGTGTCATCGGCGGTCGGACCGACCACGGCAATGCGCTTGAGGTTGCGTGACAACGGCAGCACGCCATCGTTCTTCAGCAGCACCAGGGAGTGCTGCGCGGCCTTCAGGGCCAGCGCGTCGTGCGCCGGGGCCTGGTTCACCGAGGCCGGTATCCGTGCCCAGCGCACGCGCTCGGGCGGATCGAACATGCCCAGCCGCATCCGCGCGGTGAACAGGCGCGTCACCGCATCGTCGATCTCCGCTTCGCTGATCAGCCCCTGGCGTACCGCGGCCGGCAGCGTGGCGTATTCCTGGCCGCACTCCAGCTCGGTGCCGTTCTTGACCGCCAGTGCCGCGGCGGCCTCGCGGCTGGGCACGATTTTGTGATGCTTCCAGATATCGACGATGGCCCAGCAGTCGGACACCACGTAGCCCTTGAAGCCCCAGTCCCGGCGCAGCACGTCGCGCAGCAGGAACGTGCTGGCGCTTGCGGACTCGCCGTACACCCGGTTGTAGGCGCCCATCACCGCGTCGACCTGGCCTTCCTTCACCAGCGCCTCGAAGGCCGGGAGGTAGGTGTCATACAGGTCGCGCTTGCTGGGCCGTGCGTCGAAGTGGTGGCGGTCCGCCTCGGGACCACTGTGTACGGCCAGGTGCTTGGCCGTTGCGTCGAGCTTGCGGTACACCGGGTCGTCGCCCTGCAGGCCGTGCACGAAGGCCACGCCCATGCGCGCGGTCAGGTACGGGTCTTCTCCGTAGGTTTCCTGGCCCCGGCCCCACCGCGGATCGCGGAAGATGTTGATGTTCGGCGACCAGTAGGTCAGGCCCTGGTAGCGGCCATGCGACCCCTCGCGTATGAACTGGTGATGCTTGGCGCGCGCCTCGTCGCTGATGGTGGTCGCAACCTGCGCCATCAACGGCACGTCGAAGGTGGCCGCCAGCCCGATTGCCTGCGGGAAGACGGTGGCCTGCCCTGCCCTCGCCACACCGTGCAGGCCTTCGTTCCACCAGTCGTAGGCCGGCACGCCCAGACGCTCGATGGCGGGCGCGGCGTTCTGCATCTGGGCGGCCTTTTCCTCCAGGGTCATCTGCCCCACCAGCGCGGCGGCGCGGGTTTCAAAGCTGGCCGAGGTGTCCAGCCAGGGCTGGGTTTCCGCCGCTTGACCGGCGGTCGCCGCTGCCATGGCAGCGCACAGCGCCAGGATGCGGACGATGGGGCCACGACGGCCACTGCAGAGGTAAGGCGCACGCGTCATCATTTGCTCCTCAAGGCGCGCTCGTCGCGCGCGAATGGTCCCAGCAGCGCGCCGACGAAGCCGCCTGCGCGATCCGTACTCAATACCGTTCCGTCCACGTCATCGGCGAGGGTCTGCCAGCCACCTCCGTCGGCCGCGTCGAATGCGAAGGCGTAGCGGCCCTCGTCACCGGCGATCTTCAAGCGCAGTGACGTGGACGCCGTCGCCTCGCGCGTGGCCAACGTTCGGGTCACACCGCTGCCATCGCGTCCTTCCAGGAAGACTGCCACGCGATCCCCTCCCAGGCTGCGTACGCCAAGGAAGTACCAGTAGTGCTCGCTCTGGAACGCGGCGAGGCCGGCTGCCACGCCTGACGCCGGGCGCGTCATCCGGGTGCTGGCCTCGAAGCGCAGATGCTGCTGGCGACGTCCGAGGAATGCCGGGTTGTGCAGCGTGTCCAGATTCTCCGCCAGCGGGTGCACGGCCAAGGTGCCCGGACGCAGGTTCAGGTCTGCCCACGCCTGTCTGGGGACCCGTACGCGCAGCCACCCCTTGCCGAGCGTCGGCGCATCGAACTCGTCGCGATCGATGAAGTTGCCGGTGGAAGGTGCCTGCGCTGCATCCCCCTTCATCCACGACGGCGCCTTGACCGCATACGGGATGGCCTGGTCGGCGGGCAGGATCACCGGCCATCCATCGCGCCAGTGCACCGGCAGCAGATACGTCTCCCGTCCCGTGTTGTAGTGGCGTTTCTGGTAATTGCGGCTGGCAAGGAACACCGCCCACCAGGAGCCGTCCGGACCTTCCACCAGATCGGCGTGCCCGGCGTTGGTGATCGGCAGCGGCCGATCGCCGGGCAGGTCGCGCTGGGTGAGAATCGGATTGCCGGCATAGGGCGCGTAAGGTCCCCACACGTCGCGACTGCGCAGGACCACTTGGGAATGCTGCGGCCCGGTGCCGCCTTCGGCATCGGACAGGTAGTACCAGCCGTCGCGTTTGTAGAGGTGCGGCCCCTCGATCCAGATCGGGTTCTTCGCCGGCTCCACGCCGCCGTCGATCAGCACCTTGCGTGGGCCCACCGGCTTGAACGCGGCCAGATCGATCTGCTGCATCCAGATCGCGCGATGCCCCTCGTAGCGCGGCCGACCGGGCGGCACATCATTGTTGAGCAGGTAAACGGTGCCGTCGTCGTTGAAGAACAGCGATGGGTCGATGCCGTCGACGCCCGGCAGCCAGTGCGGATCGGACCACGGGCCCGCAGGATCCCGCGCGGTGGCGATGAAGTTGCCGCCGCTGTCGACGGCGGTGGTCACCACATAGAACACGCCGTCGTGGTACGCGATGGCCGGTGCGAAGATGCCGCGGGACACGCTCAGGCCATCGAAGTCCAGCTGCGTCGGGCGGTCGATCACGTTGCCGATCTGCTTCCAGTGCACCAGATCCACGCTCTCGAACACCGGGATGCCCGGGAAGTAGGTGAAGCTGGAATTGACCAGGTAGAAACGGCCGTTCGCGCGGACGATGCTTGGGTCGGCGTGGAAGCCGGCGAGGATCGGGTTGCGGTAGTGACCGGCGGGTAGCGGCGCTTCGAAGGCCGTATCGTGTCCTGCATAGTCGAACCAGTCGAAGTAGACCGGTGGCGCGGGTGCGGCCCCCAGCGGCTGCACCGCAGCGGACAACAGCAGGAGCACGGTGGCAATCAGCAGACGCATCAGGGAACCTCTGCAGCGTTGAGGGAAAGCTCGAAGGGCCCGGCCGGCGCGCCGCTGCCGTCGCGCAGCGTGCAGATCGGGCCATCGGCCCAGCAGTAGCGCACGCGCAACGCGCCGCTCCGGTAGTGCCGGCCGCTGGCCGGCTCCACGCAATCCATGCAATCCAACACAACCTCAAGCCCATCCAGCACCGCCTCGGCATAGCGGCAGTGCCGTGCGTCGGCGTCACAGAGCTCGAATCCTATGGGGCCGTTCGCACCGATGGTGACCAGGCTGCCGGTGACATGCTCGAACGCGATCCGCACACCATCCCGCGTGCGCGATGCGTGGTGTGCCGTGGGGCCGGACGGCGCAACGGTCCGGTCGCCGTAGACCACATGGCGCGCCACCTGGGCCAGGCGTCGGCCGAGTTCCTGTTTGTTGGGCGGGTGGATGTCGTACGCATCGCCGATGTCGATGGCCAGGGCAAGCCCGGTGTGCCGGTCTTCCGCCGCAACGCGCCGCTGCGCCTCGCGCACCTGCGCCCAACCACTCTCCACCGGCGCCTGAGGTGGAAGGCCGTATCCGGCCAACTGCACCACCAATACCGGCAACTGTGTGCCGAACTGACTGCGCCAGTCATCGCGCAAGCTACGCAACCGTGCCGCGTAGGCGGCGCCGTCGCCCGTGTTCGATTCGCCCTGGTACCAGACAATGCCCCGCAGGCCATAGCTGCCCAGCGGCGCGATCATGCCGTTGTACAGCGTCGACATCCCCGTGGCCGCGTGCCACGGCGCCAGTGGCGGTGCCTGCGCACCGGGTGCCGCACGGTACTGCCACGCCGCATCCAGGACGATCCGCATGCCATCGTCCAGGTGGACGGCATGGACGCTCGCGGGACCCGCCAGACCACCGTCGCCGTAGGTGTCCAGCACATTGATCACCACCGTGTTGGCACCGGCCTTCAACAAACCGGGTGGCAACCGATACGACCGCGCCTCGCCTGGACCGTACTGGCTGCCCACGGCCACGCCGTTCACCCAGGTCATGTCCGTCTCATCGACCGGACCCAGCTCAAGGCGTGCCCCCTGCCCGGCCTGGGCGGCCGTCAGGGTCACGTGGGTGCGGTACCAGACCATGCCGTTGTAGTGCGAAAGCGCCGGCACGCCCCAGTGCTCCCATGCCCCGAGCATGGCCGGCGCGTCCTGCCATCCCGCGCCGTCCGCGCCGGGCTGCCAGGGGGTGTCGCCGGCGACGGCACCCGCACGCGTTGCCCACCACTGCTGCCACTGCCTGCCCCAGTGTGCGTTTGCCGCGGCGGGGTCGGTGGCATACCGCGCGAGCACCTCCAGCGCCGGTTCCATGCCGCCCTGACTGCGCAGGGCGTCGGCGCTGGTCCATGCCTCGATCCGCGAGCCGCCCCACGCCGACTGGATCAGCCCCATCGGCACGTTGACGGTCTTCTGCAGGTCACGCGCAAAGTAGAAGCAGGCAGCAGAAAAGTCGCGCACCGTATCCGGAGACGCGGGTGTCCACGACACGGGGGTCTGGAACGTAAGTTGGGGCGTGACGGCTGCCGCCTTCGGCACGGTGAGCAGCCGGATCGTCGGTTGCGCGGCCGAAGCGATCTCGCTGACCGCGTCGAGCGTGCGCCATACCGGAAGCTCCATGTTCGACTGCCCGGAACACAACCAGACATCGCCCATCTGCAGGTCACGCACCACTTGGACAGCCGGCCCCGCGCGGACGGTCAGTTGGTGAGGACCGCCAGCGGGCGTCGGCTGCAACGTGGCGCGCCAGCCTCCACTGGCGTCGGCGCGCGTGGTGACGGCCTGCCGTGCGAAGGTCACGGAAACCTTGGCGCCGGGCGTGGCGCGGCCCCAGACCGGCAAGGGTTGGTCGCGCTGCAGAACCGCGTGATCCTGGAACAGCGGATGCAGCAGCGCGGCCCCCCGTTCCTGCGCCAGCGCCAGGTTGGCGCAGCTCGCCAACCCGGCCGCCAACATCCATCCGATCCAAGCGCTCCGACTCATCGCCCATCTCCCGGTGCGGACGGAAACTGCAGGGCCTCGTACCATGCCAGCGGGTGCGGCGGCGCGACTTCGCCCGCAGGCAGCGGCCTGCCGCTCACAGATTGGAAGTACGCCACACTTGCATCACGCCACCACTGTGCTTCGCGCCGCTGGATGCGGAGAAAGGCGGCGACCTGTTCGTAGCGTTGCCGATCCACCCTGCCGCGCAGGCTCGCCCACGTCCCCTGCATGGCCTGCACCTGGTCCACGCCTTGCGAATAGCGCCCGACCAGCGCGTTCCATAGTGTCTTGCCGGAGGCCATGCGGTGATCCCACGGCACGTGGTGGAACCACAGAAGCAGCGGCTCGGGAACCCGCGCCAGGTCGCCATACAGCGCGGCCACCTCGGGTGCGTACTGGCCCACCGCGTTGCTGCCACGGGCGGTCCGGTCGAAGCCGATGCCATCGCGATCAGCGCGGTGGTAGTAGACAGACGTCCAGTCCGCGCGCGGGCCACCGTCCACCCAGGGACCGGGACCGTAGTGGTGCCCCCGTGCCATCAGGTGGTGCAGGCCCAGCGGGGTCATGTAGTTCACCGCCGCCTCGCGCGAGGCCATCATCATCTCGACAATGGGCGCCACCACCGCAGGATCCGGCGCGAAGGTCATGGCCGCCCAGTCCGTCGCGATGTCGCGGGCGGACTGATCCGGATTCCAGGCGAGACGACCGAAGGCGTACCAGTTGGCCTGATCGAAGTGCGACCCGCTCCAGGTCCGGTCGTTGCCGAGGTTGGCGACGCCGGCAATGCCGGTCAGCGACCTTGCCACCGTGGAGCCCTCGCCGCGGGCGTGGGTGTCGGACTGCAGCGCCTCCTCGTACAACGGCCCCAGGTACACCAGATGGGTGGCAAAGCCGAGATACTCCTTGGTGATCTGGACTTCCATCATCAACGGCGTGCGCGGCATGGCCCCGAACAGCGGATGGAACGGCTCGCGCGGCTGGAAATCGATGGGACCGTTCTTCACCTGCACGATCACGTTCGGGCGGAAATCACCGTCCAGGCCGGCAAACTCGGTGTAGGCCTGCGTGGCGCGGTCCTCGGGCACCTCATGCGCGTAGACGAAGGCGCGCCACATGACCACGCCGCCATGGGGTGCCAGCGCGTCAGCCAGCAGATTGGCGCCGTCCGCATGCGAACGGCCATAGTCCTGCGGTCCGGGCTGTCCTTCCGAATTGGCCTTGACCAGGAAGCCACCGAAATCGGGAATGCGCGCGTAGATCTCGTCAGCCTTGTCGCGCCACCAACGTTGCACGTCCGGGTCGAGCGGATCGGCTGTCTTCAGCCCGCCCAGCTCGATGGGCGCGCTGAAGCGCGCGCTCAGGTATACGCGGATGCCGTACGGCCGGAACACGTCTGCCAGCGCGGCGGCTTTGGCGAGATACGCCGGCGCAAGGCTCTGTGCGCTCGCGTTTACATTGTTCAGCACGGTGCCGTTGATGCCGAGCGAGGCGTTGGCACGCGCATAGTCGGTATAGCGCGGGTCGCGCCACTCCGGCAGCGTCTGCCAATCCCAGAGTGAGCGGCCGGCATAGCCGCGTTCGACATGACCATCGAGGTTGTCCCAATGGTTGAGTAAGCGCAGCCGCAGACGGGGGGATTCGCGCACCTCAAGCGCGTCCGGCAACGCGCCCGTCTGCAGCAGTCGCAGCAGATGAAACACGCCGTACAGGACACCGATATCGCGGCGTGCGGCCACCAGCAGCACGTCGCGCCCGTCAATGCGCGCGCGCCGGAGCAGGTAGCCTTCATCGCCGAGCGATTCAATCTCTTCGCGGAATGGCGCGATCAGTGTCGACGACTGCGGTGTACCGAGCACCAGCGAAGCGTTGGTTGCAGCCACACCCTGCATCCGGGGAGCGTTGCCCGTAAGACCCCGCAGACCACGCCCCAGCTCCTCGCGCGCGGCACGCTGCGTGGGCGTTCTGTCAGGGGCCACCACCTCTGCCAAGCGCATGCGGGCGTCGGCCGCGCGCGCGGGTTCGACGGGGGCGTAGCGCAGCCAGAGCGCGTACCCATCCTCTGCGCGCACGTTGCCCACGCAGGCAAACAGCGCCACTGCTGCGCCGAGCATCCAATGACACCGCGCGACACTTGAACGCAGCCGCAGCGTGGACGGCAAACCTTGTAAGCTCCGGACGTGCTTTGGCTGCGACAGCGTCAAAAAGAAGAACGGGAGCGCGAATTGGACAAGCCGAAGAAGTCGGTCCGCCGCAAAGCCAGCGGTGTGACGATCGACGAGGTGGCGGCCCTGGCCGGGGTATCGCCGATGACCGTGTCGCGGGCGATCAACCAGGGCAAGGTGCGCGATGACACCCGCGAACGCGTCATGCGCGCGGTGCGTGAACTCGGCTATACGCCCAACCTGGCCGCCAGTTCGCTGGCCGCCGCACACCACACGCGCATTGCGTTGATCTACACCAATCCCAGCGGTGCCTATCTGCGTGAGCTGCTGGTCGGCCTGCTGCGGGTGGCGTCCAACGCGGCCATCCAGCTGGTCATCCACTACTGGGACAACCTGGACCCCGACGCCGAGCGCAAGGCTGCGCGTGCCTTGGACGGACGCGTGGATGGCGTCATTCTGCCGCCCCCGCTGTGCGAATCGCAGCCGGCCGTGACCGAACTGGTCAAAGCGGGCATCCCGGTGGTGGCGATCGCATCGGGTCACCTCAGTGACGATATTTCCTGCGTCCGCATCGACGACTTCCACGCCGGCAAGGAGATGGCCGAACACCTCATCCAGCACGGTCACCGTCGCATCGGCTTCATCCGCGGCCGCAACGACCTGAGCGCGAGCGCGCGTCGCTACGATGGCTTTGTCACCGCCCTGCATGAGGCCGGGCTGCAGGTCGAAACCGGCCTCGTCCAGCAGGGCGACTACACCTACCGTTCGGGGCTTGCCGCCACCGAAGCGCTGCTGTCCCACCCTCGGCCACCGACCGCGATCTTCGCCAGCAACGACGACATGGGCGCGGCGGCGATCTCCGTCGCACACCGCCGCGGCCTGGAGGTGCCCCGTGACCTGTCGGTGGTGGGTTTCGATGACACCTCGGCCGCAACAACCGTCTGGCCCGAGCTCACCACGATCCATCAACCCATCGCCGCGATGGCCGACGCCGCCATCGATATCCTGCTGCGCACCATCCGCCGCAAGCGCGACCAGACCCGCGTGTTGACCGACCACGTCGTGCCACACCGGCTGGTGGTGCGCGACTCGGTCGCGCGCCCGCCCAGGCGCTGAGGGCGCACGACGCATCGTCACGCGCCCGGGCATGCGACGGTGGCCTCCGCTTCGTTCAACGCGCCGAGGGCGACGCGTGACACCGAGAGCGTCATCGCGCCCGCCGTCCCGATGGACCAGGGGCGGTCCAGCTTGCCGACATCCGCGCCAGCCGCCGCCAGGCACTTCAAGGGCACGCCCACGCGCGTCCACTGGCCCAMAGGCAGTTTTGCCAGCGTCGGCCCCAGCGCAACGCGTGCCGAGCAACCCGTGCCGCAGCCCACCGCCAACCATGCCTCGCCCTGGGGTGCAGTCTCAACCCGCAGCGTGGTCAACAGCATCAGGTCACCGTTGCTCTCGCGCTGCAGGTCCAGCGCCGTGTGCGACTGCAGCGCGGCCACCGCTTCCCCCTTGCCCGTCCACGCCAGCCGGCGACCGTCTTCCTGTGCAAGGTGATCCACGCCGGTGACATTCAGCAGGCCACCCTCGAGGGATTCCGGCACCTTGGTGACGGTCACGCCCTGCCCCGTGCTGCCCTCCAGCCGCAGGGCCATGCCGGACCCGGCATCGCCGCGCGCGAAGAACACACCCACCGCCCCTTCGTTGCCGGTGACGCCGGAGACCTCCGGCAGCGCGGCCAGATCGCCGTTGTCGGTGTAGGTCAGGCCGAAGCC
Source organism: Stenotrophomonas sp. P5_A9 (assembly GCF_056400525.1). NCBI lineage: Bacteria > Pseudomonadati > Pseudomonadota > Gammaproteobacteria > Lysobacterales > Lysobacteraceae > Stenotrophomonas > Stenotrophomonas sp. P5_A9. The sequence continues at coordinate 65,691 of NZ_JBFULC010000005.1, read as the reverse complement.
GAAGGCGAACAACGGGTTGTAGTCCTTCTGCCCGACGTTGTTGGCGTACTGCGTTGCCGTGCGCGGCCAACTGAAACTGAGCTTGCCCTTGAAGTCGTGCTGCACGCGGCCGTCCGGCCCACGCAGCAGCACGTCGGCAATGCCGGCGCCTTCCGACCCGGGCAGCCACGCGGCCACGAACGCATCGGCGGCATTGATCTCCCGGTTGACCCACAACGGGCGCCCGCTCAGGAACACCGCGACCACCGGAATGCCGTCAGCTTTCAGTCGCTTGATCAGGGCAAGGTCGGCATCGTCTCCCGGCTTGTAGGCCAGTGTCGGCAGATCGCCCTGGAACTCCGCATAGGGATTTTCCCCAAACACCACCACGGCGACATCCGGCTTGGTCGCGTACGTCCCGTCCACTGCAAGCTCGGCGTGGCCGCCGGCGGCCTTCGCCTGCTGCGCAATGCCTTCGAAGATGGTGTCCGCGTTCGGAAAATCCTTTCGGGTGGTGCCGGTGCCCTGCCAGTTCAGTGTCCAGCCGCCGGCCTGCTTGCCGACATCGTTGGCCCCGTCACCGGCAACCAGGATGTGTTGCCTCGGCGACAGCGGCAGCACACCGCCCTGGTTTTTCAGCAGCACCAGCGACTCGCGCACCGCCTGGCGTGCAACGTCTCGATGCGCGGGTGCACCGACGAGCGCGAACTGCCCACCGACCGCACGCGACGACGGCTTGCCCGCCTCGAACAACCCCAGCCGCAGCTTGACCCGCAGGATCCGGCGCACCGCATCGTCCAGGCGCTGCTGGGGGATGGTGCCTTTCATCACCGCGGCCAGCGTGGTCTCATAGAAGCCCTTCCAGCTGTCCGACGCCATGGCCATGTCCAGGCCCGCGTTGATGGTGGCCGGGCAATCGGTGGTGGTGCAGCCCTTGACCTGCCCGTGGCCGTTCCAGTCGCCCACCACGAAACCACCGAAATGCATCCGGCCCTTCAACGCATCGGTCAGGTACGGCTTGTTGCCGTGCATTTTCTCGCCGTTGACGCTGTTGAAGGACGCCATCACGGTCTGCGCGCCGGCCGCGATGGCCGGCGGATACCCGGCGGCGTGGATGCGCACCAGCTCGGCCTCGCTGATCCGGGTGTCGCCCTGGTCCTTCCCATCGGCAGTGCCGCCGTCACCGAGGAAATGCTTCACCGAGGCGATCACATGCCGACCGTCAAGGAACGCAGGCGAGCCCACCTTGCCCTGCAGGCCCTCGACCATCGCGCCGGCATAGCTGGCCACCACCTCGGGCGATTCGGAATACCCCTCGTAGGTGCGCCCCCAGCGGTCATCCTGCGGTACCGCCACGGTTGGCGCGAAGGCCCACTCCATGCCGGTCGCCCGGGTTTCCAGCGCGGTGATTTCACCGATCCGCCGCAGCAGTTCCGGGTTCCGCGCGGCGCCCAGGCCGATGTTGTGCGGGAACAGGGTTGCGCCGATGATGTTGCTCTGCCCGTGCACGGCATCGATGCCGAAGAGCACCGGAATGGCCTTGCCGCCCTGCGAGGTATCCATCGACGCCTCGTAGAACGCATCGGCCAGCGCCAACCATTGGGCAGGCGCGGCATCGTAGCGGCCGCCGGGGTCGGAGTTGCCGCCGGCCAGGATCGAGCCGAGCCGGTATTTGCGGAGGTCATCGGGCGTGATGCTGGCGATATCTCCCTGCACCAGCTGGCCCACCTTCTCCTCTACCGTCAGTGTGGCCATCAGGTCGGTGATGCGCTTCTCCAGCGCGGCGTCCTCGGCCAGCGGCCAGGCGACCTGCGGCCACGGCTCCGGGTCGGCCGGCGCGGCGGCAACGGGCTTGTCTTCGTTCCCGCAGGCAACCAGGGCCAGCATCAGCGCGGCCAGCAGCACGCCACGGTGGGTGCGGGTAAGGCGTGGATTGGTCATCGTGTTCATCCTTCCATCTGCTCCAGTTCCTTGCCCTTGGTTTCGTGCACATACTTGAGCACGAAGACGACCGAGATGATGGCCGCCACCAGGTAGATGCTGTACGTCGCCGCCAGCCCGATGGCGGCCAGCAGAATGGGGAACGTCACCGTGACGGCGAAGTTCGCGGTCCATTGCGCCGCACCGGCCACGGCCAGCGCCGAGCCACGGATCTGGTTGGGGAACATCTCACCCAGCATCACCCACATCACCGGGCCCCAGGAGACGTTGAAGAACACCACGTAGGCATTGGCCGCCACCAGCGCCAGCGTGCCCATGTGCCCGGGCAGCTGCAGGCGGGCGTCCACCAGCGAGCCGCTGGCGAATGCCACCACCAACAGCGCCAATGACACTGCCATGCCGGCCGAGCCGACCCATAGCAGCGGCTTGCGCCCGATGCGGTCGATGAGCAGCACGGTCACCACGCAGGCGCCGATGCTCAGCGCACCGGACAGCACGTTGATCAGCAGTGCGTCGTTTTCGGAGAAGCCGACCGCCTGCCAGAGCACGGCGCCGTAATAGAACACCACGTTGATGCCGACCAGCTGCTGGAAGATGGCCAGGCCGACGCCGACCCAGACAATCGGGCGGATCCGGCCGGTCACCTTGTTGCGCAGATCCGACAGCCGCGGGCGATGGTGGTCGGTCGACAGCGAGGCGTCGATCTCGGCAAGCTTGGCCTGCGCCTCCGCCCCACCGAACAGCCGCGTAAGCACGTGCAGCGCCTCGTCCTTGCGGCGCTTCACCACCAGGTAGCGCGGGCTTTCGGGAATGGTCAGCAACAGCGCCAGGAACAACAGCGAGGGCACCGCCTGCATCCAGAACATCCACCGCCACGCCGCGTGCCCCCACCACAGCGCCTCGGTCGAGGCACCGGCGGTGGCCGCCAATAGATAGTTGGACAGGAACGCGACGGTGAGGCCGCTGATGATGGCGATCTGCTGGACCGTGGCAAGACGGCCCCGGTAACGCGCCGGCGCAACTTCGGCGATGTACGCCGGCGAGATCACGCTGGCCGCCCCCACGGCAAAGCCCCCCATCACCCGCGCGAGGATGAACATGACCGAAGAGGACGCCGCGCCCGCGCCGATCGCCGACAGCAGGAACAACACCGCCGACACGATCAGCACGTTGCGCCGTCCCAGGCTGTCGGCCAGCCGGCCGGCGCTGAAGGCACCGATGGCGCAGCCCAACAGCATCGAGGCGATCTCGAACCCCTGCATCCACTCGCCGGACCTGAACGCCTGGTGCAGGCCGTCCTGGGTGCCGTTGATGACGCCGCTGTCAAACCCGAACAGGAATCCGCCAATCGTCGCCACCACGCTGATCAACACAATCAGTCGGGTGTTCTCCCCGCCGCTCATTGCCTGGTTCATTGCCCTGCCCCTCCCCGGTTGGGTGTCATCGCTGCGAGCGGTCACGCTCAGCGCAGCAGGTACTGGTTGAGCAGGTTCTCGTAGCGCTCCTGCTTGCCGCTGATCTGGCTGGGTTCCCCGCCCTTGGCGCCCAATGCGGCCAGATCCGTGAGGCTGAGCGCGCCTCCCGCGAATTGCTTGCCGGGACCGTTGTCGAAGCTGGCGTAGCGCGCGTTTCGCCACTGTTCCAAGGGCGAGTCGTTCAGCAGTGCGTGGGCCACTTCCAGCCCTCGCGCGAACGCATCCATGCCACCGATGTGGGCGATGAACAGATCCTCGAGATCGGTGGATTCGCGACGCAACTTGGCGTCGAAGTTCAAGCCACCTTCCAGCCCACCCTGCCGAAGCACCACCAGCATCGCGCCCACCGTGTCGTACAGGTCGGTCGGGAACTGGTCCGTGTCCCAGCCGTTCTGCGCGTTGCCGCGGTTGGCGTCGATGCTGCCCAGCAAACCGTGGTCCGAGGCAACCTGCAGGTCGTGTTCGAACGTATGGCCGGAGAGCGTGGCGTGGTTCGCCTCGATATTGAGCTTGAAATCCTTGTCCAGGCCATGCTCCTTGAGGAAGCCGACGACGGTGGCGCTGTCGAAGTCGTACTGGTGCTTCATCGGCTCCATCGGCTTGGGCTCGATCAGGAAGTTTCCCTTCAGGCCGATGCTGCGGCCGTAGTCCCGCGCCATGCCGAGGAACCGCGCGAGGTGGTCGACCTCGCGCTTCATCTGCGTGTTCACCAGCGAGGCATAACCTTCGCGGCCACCCCAGAACACGTAGTGTTCGCCCCCCAGTTCCACCGTCGCCTCCAGCGCCGCCTTCACCTGCACCGCCGCACGCGCCACCACGGCGAAATCCGGATTGGTCGACGCACCATTCATGTAGCGCGGGTGCGAGAACAGGTTGGCCGTGCCCCACAGCAGCTTCACGCCGGTCTCGTCCTGGCGGGCCTTGGCCAGGCCCACCATGTGCTTCAGGTTCTTTTCGTACACGCCGACATCGTCGGCATCCGGCGCCAGGTCGATATCGTGGAAGCACCAGTACGGCACGCCCAGCTTGGTGAAGAATTCGAACGCCGCATCCACCTTCGCCTCGGCAGTCGCCATGGGCGAGCCGACCTCCCAGGGAAAATGACGCGTGCCCGGACCGAAGGGGTCATGCCCGGCGTTGCAGAAGGTGTGCCAGTAGCAGGCCGCGAAACGCAGATGTTCCTGCATCGTCTTGCCACCGATGACTTTCTTGGCGTCATACACCTTGAACGCGAGCGGGTTGTCCGAGCCCCGGCCTTCGAAGGGGATGCGGCCGATGCCGGGGAAGTACGTCTTGGCGCCGATGAAGGGCTGATTGCTCATGGTGCGTGTTCCTTCCGTTGTGCGAGGTGTCGCGAAAAAGGGGATCAGCCGCGATACAGCGGCATGAGGGCGTCGAGATGTCGCAGGAAACGTGCATAGGCCGTGGCGTAGGCGTGCGTACGCGTCGGGTCCGGCTGTGCGGACTGCAGCGGATCGACGGCAACGTGCCGGTCGGTCAGCTCGGCGATGGAGGTCGCGTCGCCGCGCGCGTGACCCAGCGCCCACAGGGCCTGCAGTGCTGCACCGAACGCCGCGCCTTCGGACTGGATCGGCACGTCCACCGGCAGGCCGAACACATCGGCCACCAGTTGCCGCCACTGCGCGCTGTTGCTGCCGCCACCGGTCAGCACGATGCGGTCGAACTGCATGCCCGCGCGCACAAAGGCGTCGTAGCCGTACTTCAGGCTGTACGTGGCCCCTTCCATGGCCGCGCGGTAGAAGTGCGCCGGGGTCATGTTGGTCGTGTCCAGGCCCGCCAGCACCCCCTTGCCCAGGGGCAGGTCCGGCGTGCGTTCGCCATTGAGGAACGGCAGCATCACCAGCCCGTCGGCGCCGGGCGGCGTGGCCCGCAGGTGCCCATCGCCAAAGCGGGTGCTGAAGCCGAAGGCGTCGGCGACCTGTTCGGTCACCACGGTGCAGTTCATCGTGCAGATCAGCGGCAGCCAGCCGCCGGTGGACGAGCAGAACGCAGCCCACGCCCCCTCCGGGTCCACCACGGGCGTGTCCGAATAGGCGAACAGGGTGCCCGAGGTACCCAGGCTCATCGCCAGGCGGCCGGGCACGACGCAACCGGTGCCGATGGCCGCCATCATGTTGTCGCCCCCGCCAACGGCGACCTTCACCGTCGCGGGCAGCCCCAGGGCCGCCGCCGTGGTCGGGTCGATGTCGAACACCTCCTCGGGCGCGGCAATGCGCGGCAGGCAGGCGGCGAGGTCGCGTTGCGAATCGGTCGCGCGCAGCAGTTCGGTCGACCAGGTGCGGGTTCGCACGTCCAGCCAGCCCGTCCCCGACGCATCGCCGTATTCGCAGAAGCGTTGGCCGGTCAACACGAAATTGAGGTAATCGTGCGGCAGCAGAATGGTGGCAAGCCGCGCGTAGACCTCGGGACGATGCGTCTTGGTCCACGGCAGTTTGGAGGCGGTATAGCCGGTAAGGACAGGGTTGCCGGCCAGTGCGATGGTGCGCGCCGTGCCGCCGAGTGCGTCCATGATCTGCACGCACTCGGCCGAGGTACTGGTGTCGCACCACAGCTTGGCCGGCGCCAGGACCTCCCCGGCTGCATCGACGGGTACAAAGCCGTGCTGTTGGCCCGAGACCGCCAGCGCGGCGATACGGGATCGGACCTTGGGATCAATCGCAGCGAAGCAGCTATGAAGTGCTGCCACCCACTCGGCCGGCTGCTGTTCACGGCTGCCGTCGGCGGCGGACGCCAGGTCCAGGGGCGCGCTGGTGCTGGCAACCAGACGGCGCCCGGCAGGGTCGTACACCACGACCTTGAGACTTTGCGTACCTGCATCTATTCCGGCAACCAGTTCCATGTTTCCCACTCCGTCCCCACATGAAGGTAGCGCTACCATTTCCAGGCAGCAGCATGCTGTTCTGCTATGCCAGGGCTGAGGCCCGTGGCCATACGTCCTGCGCAGCCTTGCAGTAGCGATCGATGAACRCGGCCTGCGAGGACATCGTCGCGACGGCGTGCTGCACCGGTTGCCGGATCCGCGCCAACAGCGTGCGCAGATCCGCATCGTCGATGGCACGTGCAAGCGGGTGCGCAGGACCCGGCGCAATCCCCTGCCCCATCAACACGCTGGTCCAGGACTCCACACGGAACAGCTCACCGGGGTCCTGCCAGGCATGGGCACGTTCGCGCCAGGCGCGCAGCCGCATCGCGAGCGACTCGGGCAGCGCCATCTCACGGCAGGCTTTCCACATCGGCTCGTCGCGCTGGTTGGCGTGGTAGTGCAGGATGATGAAGTCGCGCACATGCTCCATCTCCTGCCGGCTGACATCGTTGTACAGCGCCATCAGCGTCGGGCTGACGCCGTCGAACGGGAACAGCTGGATCAGCCGCACCACGGCACTGATGGTCAGGTGGATGCTGGTCGACTCCAACGGCTCGATGAAGCCACTGGCGAGCCCGAGCGCCACCACGTTCTTGTTCCACGCCTTAAGGCGACGTCCGCTGCGGAACGGAACCAGCCACGGATCCCGCAGCGGCGGGCCATCGACGTCACGCAGCAGCTTGGCCTGCGCCTCGTCATCGGACATGTGCCGGCTGGAGAACACCAGCCCGCAGCCGACCCGGTGCTGGAGCGCGATATGCCATCGCCACCCGGCTTCGTGCGCGATCGCACGGGTGTAGGGCACCGGCGGCGCGATGGACTCGGTCTGCACCGCAACAGCGCGATCGCTGGGCAACCATTCGTGCCAGTCCTCATAACCGGTCTGCAGGGTCTGCTCGGTCAACAGGCCGCGGAATCCCGTGCAGTCGATGAACAGGTCGCCCTCGATGACCTGCCCATCCTCCAGCACCAGTGACGCGACGGAGCCGTCATGGGCGTGTTGTTTGACCTCGCGGATCTTGCCTTCCACCCGTCGCAGGCCGTGCCCTTCGGCCTTGCGTCGCAGAAATTTGGCATACAGCCCGGCATCGAAGTGATAGGCGTAGTTGAGCCGGGGTTGGGTATCCAGCGAGAACTGGTCGCCGCGCGAGGCGACGCTTTCCAGGCAGAAGTCACCCAGTTCCGACGGCATGCCGCGGCGCAGGCTGTCCAGCCAGAAGTGGTGGAACGGCGTGGCCAGGGTTCCCTGCCCGATCGTGCCGAACGGATGGATGAAACGATCGCCGGGTCGACGCCAGTTCTCAAACGAGATCGAGAGCTTGAACGTGCCGGCAACGGCGCGCAGGAACTCCTGCTCGTCGATCTGCAGAAAGCGGTGGAACGCACGGATGGGCGGCACGGTCGACTCGCCGACACCCACCGTGCCGATCTGCTCGGACTCCACCAGGGTGATGTCCAATTGGTCGCGGAACTGGTGCGCCAGCGCACAGCCGGCCAGCCAGCCTGCGGTGCCGCCACCGGCGATGACGACCTTGCGGATACGCCCTTCGGTTGTGTTCGCCACGTTCAATGCGGTGCCCTCATCAGCGGTTGAGTCGAGCCAGCAGCTGGGCGCGCATGCGGCGCGCCTGCGTCTCGTCGAACGGTGCCAGGTCGCCCCGGGCAGCGTCGGGCAGGTGCTGTCCTGCACGCGCACCCGGACCGAATACGTAGTACTCGAAGATCTTTGCCCAGGCCTGCTTTTCGCGCGCCGGCAGATCGCGCACGGCCCACATCGCGTGGTGGAGGGCCGGCAGCGGCGAGGGAAGGAAGGCCGGTGAACTTCGCCACCAGTAATTCACCAACACGTTGAAAGGCGCCAGGCCGCGCACGTGGTGCCACCACATGCTCGGAATGAAGATCGCATCGCCCGGTTCCAGCACGGCGGTCTGCGCGCTTGCCAGTGCATCACGGAAGCGCGGGTGGCGCGCGAAATCCGGGCGGTCGAAATCCACTACGCTCACCACCTGCCCGCCTGGCGTAGGCTCCAGCGGCCCCGGATACAGATTGTCGATCTGCTCCGGCGGAAAAAGCGTGAACCGGCGCCGGCCCACGGCGCAGCACGCCAGGTTGTCCGGGGTGTCGAAATGGCAGGAGGCCGTCACCCGGTTGCCGATCCAGATGCTCGCCGACGCCTCGATGCCCTGCCCGGCCAGGCCGGCATCGTTGGCCTGCGCAAAGCCGGGGAGCGCCCGATCAATCAGCAGCGAAGCGACATAGTAAGTAGGTGGCCGTGGTGCCTCGAGCGTGTCTTCAATCTCGGCCAGCACCTGGGTCAGCAGGCCGCGCCGAACCTCAATGTTCAAGCGGGTGAAATCGTCGTTGTAGAACGGACGCCCTTCGATCTCGGGCCCGCCGAACGAATACGGGACAGGCACGCCCGCCTCGAAGCGGCGCAGATAGCCCAGCGCCTCCTGCGCGGAGCGCAGCCCGGCCTGTACCAGCGGCCAGTCGCGTGCGATGCCGCGCAGTACCACCGGTTCCCCGGCGGACACCAGTGACGCCAACGGCAGTGCCGTGGGCTCCACGTCCTCCAGTGTCCGCATGGCAACGCCGTCCAGCACCCGTCAGTTCCTGCCGGCCGCAGTGGCGACATCGGCGATGCGCAGGCGCCGTTGCTTCTCGGCGATCAGGCGTCGCATGTTGTGCAGCGAGGCCAGCATCAGGTAAGCACCTTCCAGATAGCCGGCACGGTTGAGTTCGGCGAGCGCGGGACCGTCCAGCAGGGCCAGGCGGTCCCGGTCGATCGCGTGCAGGCCGTTGACGCTGACCCGATGCTGCGGTTCGATCTGCACGTCGAGCGTGATGGGTTGAATCAGTTGGTGTGCATCGAGTCGGGCAAACATCGCTGCGCCAAAGGCATGGCCGTCGTGGATGCCACGCAGCACGCCTGCGATGTGGTCCAGGTAGGGCGTGTTGCCGCCTTGCGGCAGGAACACCGGCTCACCCTGCATCGCCTTCACGCGCGGATGGTCCAGGTCTACGTGCAGCACCGCTTCCTGGCTGGGTGCGCCATCGATCCGGCTCTCCTGGAAGCCGATGAGGAACGGCCCCTTGGCCGCTGCCCCGGGCAGATAGGCGGCATTCCAGCGACCTTCCTGCAGGAACAGATTTTCGTGCTGCTCGAACCCGAGCAGTGCCACCGATTGCCACTCGCCGGTGGCGACGTCCCTGCGAAGGAAGATGGGATATTCCCGCTGCAGTTCGGCGAACTCGCTCGGATAGGCCGGCACCATGCCGACGGCGTCACCAAACTCGGGTCCGAAGTCGGTGGCCACGCGCAGATCGCGGTGGGCGATGTTGTTGAGCATTTCGTAACGCGGCATGGTGTTCTTCCAACCCCATCAGGACCTTTGAACGGGTGCCGCTGCCAGGGCAGCGGCACCCCCACACATCAGAACCTGTAACGAACGCCGAGCATGTAGCGCGGGCTCTGGTCAGCCAGCTTCACGATCATCTGCGAGGTGCGCGAGCGCCAGCGGACGTCCTCACCGGTCAGGTTGATCGCTTCCAGACCGAACGACCAGTGATCATCCAGGGTGTAGTTCACGCTGAGATCCCACTGTTCGTACGGTTCCACGTAGTACGGATTGCGGCTGGCACCCTGGTTGGCGAGGATCAGGTACTGGTCACGCCAGTTCCACGCCAACCGCACCGACCAACCGTATTTTTCGTACATTAGCACGGCGTTTGCGGTGTCACTGAGGCCCGTCAGCGCGAACTGGTCGATGCCCGGATCGCCCCCGTTGTTGTAGCCCACATCGCCCTTCACCAGGGTGTAATTGGCGAGGACGCCAAACCCGGTATCACCGAAGAAGTACTGCCCGCCCAGCTCCCAGCCGTGCAGCTTGGCCTGGTTCTGATTGATGGGACGGTTGACGTTGAACTGGTACAGCGGGTCGCCGGCCTGCCCATACAGATCGTAGGCCGCTTCGGTCGCCAGGACCTGCGCGTCGGTACCCGTATAGGCGCCCAACCCGGCCGGGTTGTTGCGCAGCAGCGCCAGCGCGGTGAACAGGGCCGTGTCATTGGCCGAGCAGGCCGCCGCATTGGCCGCACCGACCTGGGTGATACAGGCGCCGCTGTTGAGGAATGCCAATGCCGCCTGCGCATCCGGACCGGAGGTGGGATCCCTCAACCCGTAGAGATTTTCCTGCACGATGGTGTTGCCGACGAAGTTGTTGACCGACTTGTTCCAGTACGTCAACGACACATAGCTCGCATCAGCGAAGTACCACTCCAGCGCCAGGTCGAGGTTGTCCGACTCCAGCGGCTTCAACTGCGGGTTCTGGGCGGTGCCGCTGGCCCGCGAAGAGGGATCGATCAGCACCGAGCCAGACGGTTGCTGTGCGGTCGGGCCTGCGTAGAGGTTGCCGATCGGCGCGCGCGCGATGCTCTTGCCGAACGAGACGCGCGCCTTCAGGTCGTCCATGAGGTCGATGCTGAAGTCGAGGTTGGGCAGGAGGTAGCTGTAGCTGTTCTTCTCGGTGAACGGCTGCTGCTCGTCGGACAACACCACGCGGAAGTCGTTGTTGGACTGCCACTCGATGGCCTCCGGGATGGCGATGACCGACGTCGACACCACATCGGTTGTTTCATAGCGCACGCCCAGACGGGTATTGGTGCGCAGGCCGCCCAGCTCGCCGTCCAGCTCGACCTGGAAATAGGCCGATTTGGTCTTCTCCTCCACGAGGTTGTCGGCGGCGCGCTGCGGGCTCACGCCGAGGTTGGCACCATAGTTGTCCGCCGCCCACTGCGCCAGGCGGCCAGCATCGCCGCGCCAGGCGGTGAAGCTGTTGGCGTTGTAGTCGTTGAACAATCCGACGATGTTGACCGGCTGCAGCAGGTCCATCAGCCCGTTGGCAACATCCCCGTCCACGTTGGTCACGCCCCAGTCGCCCAGGGTGTTGTAGTTCTCCGCTGCCTGGATGCGGTGGGTGGTCTGCTTGCTCGAGTCCACGCCAAACTGGAAGCGCCCCTTGTCAAAGCTCCACTCACCGTCGATGCGACCCTGCTTGATCTCGCTGACCTGGGTCTGCGAATTGATGCGCAGCACCTGCGAACCGATCTCGCCCGGCGCAAAGCCCGGATTGACCACACCGTTGGTTTTGGCAATGGCATCGGCCGTGCTCGGGTACCAGACCTGGGTACCCACCGGCAGACCATTGTTGAAGTTCATTTCCTGCACCCACGAGCCACCGCAATGCGGCCCGGTGGTGCAGTTGTTGGTGCCGGCAATGCTGCTGAAGATGGATCCGCCCCCGGTGAGCGGATCGTTCGGCCGGCTTTCGTTCTTTGAATCGTGCGCGTCGAAGGTCAGCTTGAAGCGGTCGGTGACGTTCCACAGTGCATTGAAGCCGAGCGATCCCAGCTTGTACTTCTGCATGCTGCGCTGCTGTTCAAGCCCGAAATCCTTGGTCCCTGCGATTTCGCGGATATAGATCGGCGTAGCCACCGCACCGCTGGTGTCGAACGTTACATCGGTGTAGTTGCTGTTCTGCAGCCACATGCCCTGTTCGCCACGATTCTCGGTGATCTCGTTGGTCGAATAGGTGTAGTCCAGGGTCAGGGTCACCGCGTCGGTCGGCGCGAACTGCAGCACCGCCTGGCCATTGATGCGCTCACGTTCGAACTCGGAGAACGCATAGCGCAGGTCGTTGGGACGTCCGTACAGCGCACCGATCGCCGGCGCGTTGACCACGGTCGGGTTGCCGGGCATCGTGCCGGTCCACGGTTGCACGTTCCAGTAGTTGTCGGTGGCCTGCACCGAGCCACCCTTGCGTTTCTGGTAGCTTGCGCTCACCCCGACACCGAAGGTCTTCTCCGGGTTGCTGTAGCTGAAGATGCCGGACAGTTCCGGTGTCAGATCGTTGCCGAACGGCTGACTCTCGTCGGAGACGACCTTTGCACCGGCACTGGCCACGGTGCCCGCGTGGTCGAACGGCCGTGCGGTGAGGATGTTGATGGTGGCACCGATACCCCCGCTGGGGACATTGGCCTGGCTGGTCTTGTAGACCTCGATGCCATTGATGGCTTCAGCGGCCAACTGGGCGAAGTTGAAGGCACGCGTACCCCCATCGACACCGCCGATGGMGACCYGTCCGGAGGCACCGAACGCATCCGCGCCGGGCATCTGGCGGCCGTTGAGCGTCACCATGTTGAACTGGGGGCCAAAGCCGCGTGCCGTGACCTGCGCACCTTCACCATCACGGCGTTCGATGGAGATGCCGGTGATGCGTTGCAGCGATTCGGCCAGGTTGGTATCGGGGAACTTGCCGATATCCTCGGCGCTGATCGCATCCACTACGCCGGCCGAGTCCCGTTTGATGTCCATCGCCTGGCTGAGGCTGTTGCGGATGCCAGTGACCTGCACGGCATCCAGCTCGGTCGGGTTGGGCTGGGCCTGGCGTTGGGGTTGGACGACCGGTGCCGGCGTTGACGCGTCTTGTGCGAATGCGGGATTGATGACCAGAACGCCGCCTACAAACGTAAACATGGCCCTGGAGGTGAACTTCGCCAGCGTCCGGCTCATGAACGAGCCCTCCGGTCTGGCGTACGACGGAACGTAGAAGCGCTCATGACTCTCCCCTCTGACATACGATCGAATGGATGTACCGCCCCTCCTGGGGGCACGTACGGGCGATGCCCGTCTTCCACACCGACATCGCAGCGCGCTGTGCGCTTGCTGCGACTCAAACTCGCTTTCAGGCTTGCCAGAACAGCCGCGTGGTAAAGGGGGGGGCACCCGCTGGCCTTACACCGGCTCAGTGGTAGCGCTACCATCACGTCACGGGCGCAGACTAATCATCCAGGGTTGCGCTTGTCATCATGCAGCGCAGCAAAGGAACCCATTTCTTGAAAAGCAGCCATAAAGTGGTCCGCCGCAAGGCCAGCGCCATCACCATGGATGACGTCGCGGCGCATGCCGGCGTATCTGCCATGACCGTTTCCCGCGTCATCCACGGCCATGCAGGCGTGCGCGAAGACAACCGCGCGCGCGTCATGCGAAGCGTGCGCGACCTGGACTACCGGCCCAACCTGGCCGCAAGCGCGCTGGCCGCGGCGCAACACACCTGCATTGCGCTGATCTACACCAATCCCAGCTCCAGCTACCTGCGCGAACTGCTGGTGGGCGCGCTGCGTGGCTCCACCCGTGCAGCGGCGCAGCTGGTGATCGCCGCGTGGGACGAGCTCGGTGCCAAGGCACGTCGCGAGGCGGCAAGGCGGCTCTCCGGCAGCGTGGCGGGTGTGATTCTTCCGCCACCGCTGTGTGAATCGAAGGCCATCGTCGACGAATTCGTCACCGCCGGCGTTGCCGTGGTGTCCATCGCGTCCAGCCACTTCAGCGACAGGATCTCCTGCGTGCGCATCGATGACCGCCAGGCAAGCCACGACATGGTGTCGCATCTGATCGCCCACGGACATACCCGCATCGGCTACATCACGGGCGATCCGAACCAGACCGCCAGTGCCCATCGCTGGCAGGGCTACCGGGATGCGCTGTCCGACGCCGGCCTCCACTACGACGACGCACTCGTCCAGCCAGGGTACTTCACCTACCGCTCCGGACTGGAGGCAGCCGACCGGTTGTTGACCCTGTCCCAGCCGCCCAGCGCGATCTTCGCCAGCAACGATGACATGGCCTCGGCGGTTGTTTCAGTGGCGCATCGTCGCGGCCTGGAGGTGCCGGGTGATCTTTCGGTGGTGGGGTTCGACGACACCTTCGCGTCGACAATGGTGTGGCCCGAACTCACCACCATCCATCAACCGGTAGCAGAGATGGCCGACACCGCCATCGACATCCTGCTCCGCGAGATCCGCCGCCCACCCTCCCCCGCAGGCGGCACCGTCAACCATGTGCTGGCGCACCGGCTGATCACGCGCGCGTCCGTATCGAGGCCATTGGGAAGTAAATTCGCACTCCCTCAGTACCTTTCCCAGCCTCAACGGTAGCGCCACGCGCCTCATGTAGATGGCCTCATTTGCTGGGATGTCTTCGCCACGCGCCTGCAGGACGGCGCGCCTCTGATGGCGCACGGTTGATCCACTTCGTCATCATCGCATCGCCGCCGTCCTGGCGCCGCCGCAGCCTCTCGGCCCGGCGCAAAGCAACCGCGACCGCCTCGGAACGGACGCCGGCCAGCAGCCAAGGCCAGCACCGCCTGCCCGCCAGCCGCACCATTCGCGGCCCCGATATCGTCAATTCCACCGCATTCGGGCCTATCGGCGCATCGCCGCCGCATTACCCGTCGTTTGCGCCGATTCCTGCCGCCGCATCGTTCCTAGCATGCCCTGAAGCTGACCGTCCCAGGTCAAGCGCCAACACAGGGTGTCCGCATGCTGACCATCACTCCCGACGACATCATCGGATGGACCGTCCGTATCGACCCGCCGGTCGCGGATCTGGTCATGAACAATATCCAGGTCGGCGCCGGCGGCGAGGCGCTGCCTTGGAACACCTACGGACTGGAGATCGAGTTCAGCACGCACGACAGTGCGATATTCGCCTTCACTCACGTGGTGGCCGCAACGCTGCAGCCTGGCGACGCGCAGCCGTGGCGGACCGATGCAGACCCGCTCGCCCTCGGCAACGATCTGCGCAAGGTGGATCTCGCAGAGCCCGGCCCTTGGCGGATCGAGTCCGATTCGGATCACACCTTCGAGCTGGTCAGCCCTCCCCTGCGCTTTGACACCCTCCGGAACGCCTACCGGTTCAAGGCCGAACTGGCCAAGATCCTGACCGAGTCGGTGGCCGTTCGAGCACCGCAGGACGACGGCGACATGGAGGAGGACGACGCCATTGTCGCCACCACGTTCGCTGACTGGCAGCAACGCTTCACCCCCCAGCTGCGCGGGCTTCTCATCCGGGCGGTGCGTGATGGGCACCTGCGCCTTACACCCCGTGCCGACGATGGCGTGCCGCTGGCACCGGCCACCTGCACCTGTGCAGCGTGGGGCGACGTCGGCAATGCCATCAACGTCTACAACGTTGATGACGGCATCAACATTCCTGCCGCCCGTTACCGCCATCAGCTGCGGCAGCACGACTGGGGCGGCTACACACCTGCCGTCATCCTCGCCAAGTACAGCAAGTTCTGGTCCAGCGGCTTCTCCTCGCAGATGAATCTGCCGATGACCTTGTGCGGCTACTTCCTTTACATGCTGCGCAAGACCTGCATGCCCGACTACGACGCGCTGTTCGACGGCAACGATGAGACCCGGCGACTGCGAGGCGAGCGCCACAACCGCAAGCTGGGCCTTTGGTACTGGCGACACGTGCTGCTGCGTGCCTGCTGCAGTTACATCCTCAACGTGCGCGGCCTGGACCGAGCCCATGCGCTGGATGCCGATCAGTTGCCCAAGTGCGCCCTGCTCCACGTGGTGGCCAGCAAGGTCCTGACCGGTGCCATGGCGTGCCTGAGCGAGCCGTTGCAGCTGCAGATGCAACGCGAGGCCTGGAATGCCAGTTCCACCCAGGCCATCGACGCCGATCAGGGCGAGACGTTGAGCGGCCACGCGCGCGACTGGGCGCCCTACCACAGCGCGCTTAAAGACCTCACCGGGCTCTGGTTGAAGGCGTCGTTGATGGACGTGTTGCAGACCCAGGACATGGCGCTCTACCGGTGGGCAGTACTGAACCTGCCGACCGTATTGCGCGAACGTTGGATATGGGACTACGCGCTGGAAGACTGGACGATTCTGGAGCGGCTGGAGCCGCTTCGCAAAAATCTCGAGTGGAACGATCTGGACTTTTTCAATCGCCACAGCAAGCGCGCCGAATTGTGCAACCGCGTGCAGCAGGTGGCCGAAGCACTCGCAAACCATCTGGACGGCCTGAACCCGAACGGCCGGGTGCTTGATCCGCTGCCGCCCCGCAACCAACGGCGCTTCCTCGAACGCGACGGCGTACCGCCGTGGGAAGCCCGTTACGACACGATGTATGACCCCATCACCACCGACGCCGACGGCAACGCGCTGCAGTCGGCCCGTTACCTGGTTGAACACCGCAACAACTGAATGCGCCATGCCCATGCAGCCCGCCGGGTGGTCCGGCGGAGCGCCCATGCTGCCCACCCCGAGGAGAGTCGTGATGACACAAGCCTACGCTGCGGTACGTTCCGGAACGCAATGGTTGATCGCGCGCAAACGCGTCACCAATAGCTGGTGGAGCAGCATTGCCACGCCAGCATTGGTGGTGGAAGCTGCCGCCCTGCTGGCCGCTGCACTCACCTCGCCTGCCCGGGCGGACCTGACCGCCCAGGCGGGCACGCTACTGGTCGATGCCGCTGCCGCAGCGCAATCGGCCTGGGGCAGCACGCCGGCCGCCGCCACCACGCTCAATGCGGTCAGGGATGCCTCGGCACAGGTCGCGACGGCCGCCGGCGCCGACACGGTTCAAGCGCTGCAGGTTGCGCTTCCATCCGTGCTGACGGCGGCGGACCGGGCCTCCAGGACAGCCGGATTCGCTGCCGCGACGCCGCTCGGGACCCCGCCGATCAGCGTTTGGCCCGACGCCGGGCTGGTCGGGCGCATCGCGGCGGCACAGCTGGCGCTGGAAACCTGGATTTCCCAGCGCCCGGAAACGCTCGTCAACCAGGCCGGGCAATGGGCACTGCCGGGCGGGCGCATGGGACTGGGCGAGGCGGCCGAGCCGGCTGCCCGCCGCGAGTTCGCCGAGGAGACGGGCACCCCACTCGGCCCGGAATTTGCAAGGTTCGCACTCGTCGAATTCGGGCCGCGGCCAGGCAGGGTCTCATTCGTGCTGGTCTGCTTCGACGCCCCCCTTGAAGTGGACGCTGGCACCCTGGCGACCCTCAACGCCAACCTGGCCGGACGCCCTGCCATGATGGGCAGGCCCACCGCGACCAGCGTGGCGGACTGGGAACTGGATCGACTGCAGTTGGTCGAGCAGGCCGACATCTGCAACGTCCTGGGGGTCCAGCAGAGCGTCGTCCTGCCGCAGGTCCCGCAAGCAGGGTCGCAGTCCATCGACTGGTATGCCGCGATCGCGCGTTACATCGCGGGGCTTCCCGTTCCCTGAGCCCAGCATCGCCATACCTCCCGCAGCGGGGCTGCCCCGGGTTTTCCACCCCGGCGCAGCCCCGCTGCGTTTCAGGTCCCGCGCCTCTTGCGGGGCGCCCTGCACCCACCCGCGTTTTCCCCGTGTTGCGGCGCCCTCTTTCACGCCAGATCCGCCGTATTCTTCGTCGATTCCACCAATCCACGCCGCCGCGATGTTTCTACTCTGCATACACGGTGACGCACAGACACTTCGGCGCAATGCACCGTGACACTGGACCCCAGGCAGTTCCATCTTTCATAGGAGCAGAACATGGCATTTCCAACCGCGGTAAACGACCAGATCACCGATTCGGTTACCCAGGTCAATACCAAGGTGCTGGGCGACGCGCCCGCCATCGCGGTGGGCAACCTCTACCAGGCCACCTCGCAGGCGTTGGCCAACGCCGCCCACAACGCTACCAACGCCCAGCAACAGTCGTATGTGACCGCGCAGTCGGCCACCACCATGGGCGTGGCCACGCTGTACTCGATCGATACCGCCAGCACCGCTGTGGCTACCAAGGAAATCTTCAGCACCCGCGTGCGCGGGCTCGGTTCCTGATCCGGTTTGATTGCTGTTGATCCGCCACCCTCAAGGAGCACGACATGGCATTCCCGACGTCCGTCAACGACCAGATCACCGATTCGGTCACCCAGGCCAACACCAAAGTGCTCGGCGATGCGCCGGCCATCGCAATGGGCAACCTCTACCAGGCTACCGCGCAGGCGCTGGCCAACGCCGCCCACAACGCCACCAACGCGCAGCAGCAGTCCTACGTGACGGCGCAGGCAGCCACCACGATGGGCGTGGCCACCCTGTATTCGATCGACACGGCCACCACCGGCGTGGCCACCAAACAGATCCTCGGCGCTTGACGCGCCGCCGGGCAAGGAGCTGACCCATGGCATTTCCAACCGCTGTGAATGACCAGGTCACCGACTCGGTCACCCAGGCCAACCTCCAGGTGCTGGGGGTTGCCCCTGCCACGGCCATGGGCAGCCTCTACCAGGCCACGGCGCAGGCACTGGCCAACGCCGCCCACAACGCAACCCTCGCCCAGCAGCAGATGTATGTCACGGCGCAGGCCGCGACCACGATGGGCGTTTCACTGCTCTATGCAGTCGATACCGGCGCCACCGGCGCCGCCACCCGGAAGACGTTCGGCTGATCGCAGTGATGGCCGCCAGTCTCCGTTTCCGTAGCTTCGTCCACCCCAAGGAGTCTTCACCATGGCATTCCCTACCGCCGTCAACAGCCAGATCACCGACTCGGTGTCGCAGGTCAACACCAAGGTTCTTGGTGATGCACCGGCCATCGCAATGGGCAACCTGTTCGTGGCCACCAGCCAGGCGTTGTCCAACGCCGCGCACAACGCGACCAACAACCAACAGCAGTCCTACGTGACCATGCAGGCCTCGACCACCCAGGGGGTGTCGACCTTGTATGCGATCGACACCGCCTCCAACGGCGTGGCCACCCGCGAAATCCTGGGTCTGCGCTGACGTGTCGGTCCGGCGTGACGCCCACCGCGGCGCCCCGAGCCTGGGTGGCGTCACGTCGGACCTCTGATCCATGGCCGCCTCGCCCGCCATTGCCTACCTGCTGGAAGCCACCAGCGCGGAGTCGGCCCTGGCGATCGCGTTGGCGCCTTCATTCGCGATGTCGGCCACCTATCTTGCGATGGCCGACTCACTCGGCCTGGCGATGCAGAACGCCGTGGCCAACCAGCAGCGCGGCCAGGTCACGGCAGGCGCGAGCCTCGCCCAGGTGCTGGCCCTGATCATCCAGAAGGGAGCGGTTCCATCATGATCAACGACAACACGGTCAACACCCAGATGGTCGACAGCGTCAGCACGCTGGCAGCCCTGACCACCGGCCAGGCCGCTTCGCAGGCGTTTGGCATGCTGGATGTAGTGATGCTTGAGACGCTGGGTACGGCCATGCACAACGCGGTCAACCGCCAGCAGGGCGGCGGCATGGTCAGCGCCGCGGCGGTCACGGCCACGTGTGCGAAAATGATCAACGCCCCGTTCCCCGCGCCGCCTCCCCCGCCGCCGCCGCCACCGCCGACGCCGCCCAATGTCCTCCCGCTTCCCGGCCCGCAGCCCACGCCGCCTTCGCCGGCGGCGGTGATTGCGGCAGCCACCAATGAAGGAATGACCGCCATCGGCATCCTGCAGGCACAGACCCATGGTGCCAGCGCCGATGCAGCGACCGCCGCTGCCAACCTGCATACACTCGAAGTGCTTGCAGCAGGTACGTCGGCGTCCGCGCCCGGTCCCGTGCCCGACCCTGCGCCCGGTCCGGACCCGGCCGTGGGTCCCGCCCCGGATTCCGCGCCTGCCCCCTCCCGCCACGCCGATCCAGGCGACGCGGATGCCCGCCCCTGAACACCGGTAACAGCGCACCCCTGCGCATGTCCTTGGAGGAGTTCTTATGGACCCGAGCAACGTCAACGCCCAGGTCATCGACGTCATCAACCAGGTGCAGACCGCCACCATGAGCCCCCAGGTGGTGCTCACCAGCGGCGCGGGCAAGGCCTACCAGTCGGTGGCCCAGTCGGCGGCGATCGCCGTGCAGGACGCCGCCGATGCGCTGCGCAACGTCTCCACCATCGCCACCACCGCGGCGGGCGTGGCCATGGCCCAGTACCTGGCCACGGGCGACGAAAAATATGCAAAAGTGCTCAATCAGGCGCAATCGATGATGCAGGGGGCGACGGAGGATTTCAATCGCGTCGGTACCGCCGCCGCATCCGTACTCAAAGGATTTCCGGCCGGTTGAGGCCCCCAAGGAGAACCGCAGATGAGTCTTTTCGTTGCTGGTCGTTCCATTCCCCACCTCGGCCTGCTCAGCAGTATGTGCCGGCAGGTGCTGACCCTTGTCGATGGCGGCCAGCCCTGGTTGCAGTGGGCCATCGATGCCCACGAGCATCGCTATCACTTCGCCGACGAAAGCATGCTGCTGGATGGCATCCAGCAGGGCCTGCACGGCTCTCGTCTGGCCTGGCTGCCGCAGACCGGCCTGCAGGTGAGTCCGATCAAACTGCTCAGCCTGGGCGGGGAAGATATCGACACGCTGTACCGGGTGGAGCATGGCGAACACGGCAGCGCTCTGGCCGACAGCGTGCAGCGCTTGCTGTCGCGGCATTCCCTTGTCAGCAACGCTGCGCTGCAGTCCTACCGTCCTTTCCTGGCAGCCGTCGGTGGCGCCGATGCGCCGCTGCTGCAGCAGTTGGATTTCCGCGAAAGCCTTGCGCTTTGGCAGCTGGCCGCCGAACAGGGGCCGCAGCTCCCCAGCGGAGCGACCCGAGGGGAGGCAGCGGACTTCGCACTGCAGCACGCACGGCGACCGATCGAGTTCTGCGATTACTACCGCTTCTACCTGCGCACCCAGCACACCGCCGCAACCGCCGAGCAGCGGCTGGAGCGCGCCACGCACGCGCTGCAGATCCTGCTGCCCATGCTGTTCGGTGCGCTGGACGGGCCACAGCTGCCGCGCCTGCCGGCGCCTGAAGAAGTGCGCCAGGCCATCGCCGAGACACTGGAGGCAGGACGACCGGTTGGCTTCGCACGGATCTCCCTGGCCGCCCAGCAGGTCGCGGTAGCCCTGCATGGAATGCCCCTGGATCACGAGACCATCCGCGAGGCAGCGCGCCGGCAGATGCGCGAAGCCCAGGCCTTTCTCAACGAACACCCGGTCCATCGTGGGCGGCTGGGCCAGGACGGCGCCAGCGTGCAGTTCCCGATCGAGGCCTCGCGGCAGCGAGCGGTGGTGCAGGTGGAAGACAACATCATCACCCTGGCGCAGTACAACCGGCTGCTCGGCGATGACGCATCCGAAGCGATGCTCGGTTACCAGGCCAGTTCGGCGTGACGATCGTGGCGCCGTCGCACGGGCCGGAGCACGCGTGCACGTCGTTGGCTGCGGCGGCCGGTGACGCGGTTGTCGCCGGCCGGCAAGCCGCGCGACTACAGGCCGATCAGATCCTGGCCAGCGCGCAGACCGCGCTGCGCCATCTCCTGGGTGCCCGCGCTGGCGGGCACCCTTCCTCTTCCCCAGACGGAGCCATCCCGATGACCTTCCCGACCCCGCTTCCTTCGCCACCGGACGGTGGCCGCCCCCCCCACAAAAGCCCGATGGAGATCGCACAGGAACTGGCTGAAGCGGCGATGGCGGCCACCGAGCAGTCCATTCGCGCGGCGATGGAAGCCTCCCAACATGCGATCGAAGCCGCCAACGAAGCGGCTCGCCGGGCAGATGCCGCCGCCGAAGACGCTGTTCGCCGCGCTACCGAAGCCGCCGCCGAGGACGACGCAAAGTGGGAACAGCGCCGCTAGGCCGCTTGACCAGGAGCATTATCCGGCGGGCCTGCGCCGGTAGCTGCGTGGACTGACCCCCACCACCCGCCGGAAGCTTTTCTCGAAATGGCTCAGGTCGCCAAAGCCGACCTGAAGGGCCACATCGGTGATGCGCAGGCGTTGTTCGCTGCGCAGCAACTGTTTGGCATGTTCGATCCGCAACTGCTGCAACAGCGGCTTGAACGTGGTACCCAGCTCGTTGCGAAACAGGAACCCGAGGTGGGACTGGCTGACGTGTGCCTGCCTGGCGAGGTCGCCCAGGGTGAGCGGTTCGGCCGCGTGGTCTTTGAGATAGGCAAGCGCACGCTTGAGGCCGTCATGCAGACCGTCGTTCAGGCGATCATATGCGGACCGTGGCAGATCGCGGCCTTCGCGCGCGTCTGTGGCCGAGGGATCATCCCCCGCGTCCAGCTCATCCAGCGGGAAGGCGCCGGGGTCGGTCGCCGTCGCTGCGGGCGCCTCGGCGGCGGTCGCCTCCATCGCCCAGGACAGCCCCGGCGCGTGCCGCATCACATCCTCCCTGCGGATCGGACGGCCCGCGGTCATTACCGCCAGCCGCACCACCACCCGCTCCATCTCCAGCAGGTTGCCCGGCCAATCATGGCGACGCAGTATCTCCAGCAATTCCCCACGGATTACCTGGGAATCGAACCCGTGCAGATCCAGAGCGCGGGCGGCCAGTGCGCCGATGTCTTCGACGCGTTCGCGCAAGGGGGGAATATCCACGGTGAGAAACTCCAGGCCGGCCAGCAACGCGCGCGAGAACTGCCGGTCACGCACACGCTGTTCCAGATCTACGCTGCTGGAGGCGATCACCCGGGTGGGCTGCACGGGTCGGGCATCGGCCACAGCGGCATTCAGTCCCTGGATACGGTGCGGAAGTTGCCCCTGCAGGCTTGCCGGCAACTCATCGACCTCATGGAAGTACAACGTGCCGCCCTGCGCACGTGCAAACCACTCGCCGGGCTCACCCAGCGGATGGGCGCAGTTGACCTCGACGAACGGCCCCAACCGTGACGGACCACAGCTGTGCAGGGCCGCGGCAAGCTCTACTTTTTCTGTGCCGAATTCACCGCGTACCAGCACCGGCAGGCTGCTGGCCACGGCGCGTTCGACAAACCCCTCGATCTGCTTCATCGCTTCACACGTACCCACCAGGAGCAGCGGTCGGCTCAGGACGGCTTCTGCCCAGGTCTTGGTTTCGTAGCGTTTTATCAGCTGTGCGCAGCGGTGGGCAAACAATTCACCCAAGGCGAGCGCGGTGTCGTCCAGCAGCCCGCTCTTGCCTTCCAGGTGGAGCTCTCCCAGCACCTCGTCGCCGTAGCGGATGGGTAGCCGCTGCGACGCCGGTAGTTCACGATCACCGACGGTGGCCGGCGTCGTCGCCTGGCCGTCTGCGGCCATTCCGCGCAACCGTACGCGCCCGCCGCGCAATGCCTGGTGCTGCGAAAACTCCTCCACGAACGCACCCAACAGTTCGGGCAACGAGGGGTACGGACGATATGCGCGCTGCAGCATTTCACTGACTTGCCTGTGCATTGAAACTCCCTCTGGATTGGCAACCCGGTGCGAGCACACCAGGCGATCGCACGATAGGTGCCACGCGGCGCCATCGCGGGATGCTGCGATGTCCACGCCACATGCCGCGCCTGCTGGGCGCGGTGCGTTGCCATGACACGGCGCCAGCCGCCCTCTCCCCGGGCGGTCGTGGCGAACATCGATCATCTCCAGACGGGGCCATAATCGAGGTGAGCTATCCGTGATCGAAATCGCCTACCCGAAGCACCAAATATTTGACGCTCAACACGTCGCCGGTGGAATGTCCCGATATTCACGTGAATATGTGGATTGAATCTCACTTTGGCGCGTTTCAACGCCCTGCATGGGTCACGTGGCAACGGAGGCCCGGGGGCAGTCCGTCAAAGTCCCATCGCCCTCTTGCACGTAACGCGCCCCCACACTGCGCGCCAGCCAGGCAGAAAATGGCGACCTGAACGCATTCAGAGCCTCCCCATGGCCCGGCCGTCGGCCGTGCTCCCGCTTCTACACGCCTCCCGCGCGACACCACATTGGCGCCAACACCCCCGGATCGGGGACAATACCCGCCGACCGGACGCCCCGGTCCGCTACAGCACGGACCCGCATCGAGGCGGTCATCGCTCTGCCGTCTGTCGCTGTATCCCCGCCGCTGCTCCCGGATCTGAATTGAATACCATTGCCACTCCCGTCGATGCCGACGACCTCCCCCTGACCGACCGCCTGCGCGCCGCACTGGACCTTCTGGAGGCGATCGAGGCCGATCGCAGCGTGCTCGACACCCTGCCCGACGCCGATCGTGCGCGGCTGCATCAGGTAGTGGCCAAGGTCTATCACCCCGAGCCGAAGGCGCGCCGGCAGATGCTCAAGCAGCAGGCCAAGCAGCGCCACCAGGAAAAGGTGCGCAAGGCCGAGGCCCTGCTCGATCAAACCGGCATCCGCGCCCTGCGGCGCAAGCCGGTGTTCAGCACGCCGAACTACTTCCCGCCGCATGCGGCGGGTCTGCACGATGCGCACAACGGCGAGAACGCCAGCGCAGCGCCTGAACCGGTGCATTCGCCCGAGCTGCGCCATTGCTATGTGTGCAAGCAGAAGTTCACCCAGCTGCATCATTTCTACGACCAGATGTGCCCCACCTGCGCCGAGCTGAACTTCGTCAAGCGCACCGAGACCGCCGACCTGCGCGGCCGCGTGGCGCTGCTGACCGGCGGCCGGGTCAAGATCGGCTACCAGGCCGGGCTGAAGCTGCTGCGTGCGGGTGCCGAGCTGATCGTGACCACGCGCTTCCCGCGCGATTCGGCGGCGCGTTACGCCGAAGAGCCCGACTTCGCCGAGTGGGGCCACCGCCTGCAGGTGTACGGGCTGGACCTGCGCCACACGCCCAGTGTGGAAGCGTTCTGCAGCGAACTGCTGGCCACGCGCACGCGCCTGGATTTCATCATCAACAACGCCTGCCAGACGGTACGCCGCCCGCCGCAGTTCTACGCGCACATGATGGCCGGCGAAACCGCGGCCCTGCATGAGGTGCCCGAGACGCTGCGCCGCCTGATCGGCGATTACGAGGGCCTGCGCAGCGCCGAGCTGCTGGGCGCCACCTCGGCCACGGCGCTGCCGGTGGTACAGGACCAGGGCTTCAACGGTGCCAACGGCCTGACCCGCGCGGCCGAGCTGTCGCAGGTGCCGTTGCTGGATGACGAACTGGTCGGCCAGCAGCACCTGTTCCCCGATGGCCGCCTGGACCAGGACCTGCAGCAGATCGATCTGCGCGGCCGCAATTCGTGGCGCATGCAGATGGACGAAGTGCCATCGGTGGAACTGCTGGAGACCCAGCTGGTCAACGCCATTGCGCCGTTCATCATCAATGCGCGGCTGAAGCCGCTGATGCTGCGCACGCCCGAGCGCGACAAGCACATCGTCAACGTGTCGGCGATGGAGGGGCAGTTCTACCGCAACTTCAAGACCACCCGGCATCCGCATACCAACATGGCCAAGGCCGCGTTGAACATGATGACGCGCACCTCGGCGGCCGATTACCAGAACGACGGCATCCACATGAACAGTGTCGACACCGGCTGGGTGACCGACGAGGATCCGGCCGATCTGGCCGCGAAGAAGGTGGAACAGGAGCGCTTCCATCCGCCGCTGGACATCGTCGATGGCGCCGCGCGCATCGTCGACCCGATCATCCACGGCTTCAACAGCGGCGAGCACGTCTGGGGCCAGTTCCTGAAGGACTACGCCCCCACCGACTGGTGATCGTGGCGGTGGGCGGCAGGCCGGGCCGGGCTCAATGCTCGGCCGGGCTGCGCACCGTGCTGTACGTCATGCGGCCGTTGCGAAGCACGCCGCGCGTGGTGTCGACCGACTCGCCATCGGCGGACAGCGCCTCTTCCCAGCTCTCGAACAATTCCAAGCTGCCGTCACGATACCGGTAGGTTTCCGAGGCGTGCGCGCAGCAGCCGTTGCGCGCGGAAGAGGTCACGGTGCGCTGCGCCGCATTGATGGACAGCTGTGGCATGCCTGACAAGGTGGAGTCGTAGACAAAGTTCTGCGAGGCCGGGTCGAACAGAAACACGTTGTCGGTGCTGTTTGGTCCCGCGCCGCCGGACATCCCCGGCACCAGGATGTCCGGGTGGCCGTCGAAGTTGGCATCCACCAGTTGCAGCACGTCCCCTGCTCCACCGATGGGATCGGCATCGAAATCGCGCAGGATCTGCACGCGCTTGCCGGTGGTGGCGTCCAGAACGTCGATGGCGCTCAGCACCCGTTGCGGGTCGTCGTCATCGCTGTCGTTGCGCTCGAAGCCCAGCCGGAACCGGAACGCCGGCGTCACCGCCGTCTGCGCGACCCACTCCGGTCGAGACAACGCATCGCGGTCGATCCAGCCTGACGCAGTGCTGCCGTCCGATGCGATGCGTTCGATCTGGAACCATGCCGGCGTGCGCGATACCACCGCGAGATAGCTGCCTGCTTTCAGCGGCTCGCCCGCACGGGTCGCCAACGGCTCAGCCTGCGCAACCACGTCGATAGGCAGATACAACACATCGGAATAGTCACGCGCCTGCTGTAGCACGAAGCGATCACGCGGATGGATCACCTCGTAATGGGTGACGCTGCGACCGTAAGCCTCGGGGGCACAGACGTCGCTGATCGCGCAGGCCCCGACCTCATCGGCGGTGGGTTTGCGCTGCGGCGGGATGTGCTCGGTGCCGGTGGCACGCTTGCGATCGTTCCAGCGCACAGTGAACTGGGTGGTGCTCCAGTCGAACGCGGCTTCGCTGCCATCGCCATTGATGTTGGTGCGACAGTAGGGCTGCGCGTCGGAGCGGTCGTTCCAATCAGGGAAGGCATAGGCCGGGCAGAGCCTGTTCTCGCCGTTGATGTCGTAGCGATAGCCCGGGTCGGTGACGAATACCAGCGTGTTCCGCTGCCCCTGCGGATCGCGCGATACGAAGGCAACGCGCACCTTGGCGCTGGCGGGAATCGCATGCGCGAAGCGCTGCTTGAACGCCTCGCCTGGGGCTGGCGTGGCCGGGGCAGCCTGCAACCACGCGTCCGGGTCCAGCCGATAGATGCCCGGCTGCAGCAGTTCTGCAGCCGGTGCGCCGGCGCTGGCCAGGGCAACGGCCAGCGCGGCCCACGGATGCGTCATCAGCGCGACATCCCCTGCGCCTGCGACTGCACACGCTCTTCCACCTGCTGCTGTTCGGCCTGCGCGTCGCGTACGTGCGCGGGCGCCACCTCCTGCAGTGCGCGCACATGCTCACCCACCGGCGTGGCAAGCGCTTCGCTGGTCTCGGCACGGGCCAGCTTGCGGTCCGCCGCATGCGGCTCGCCCTGCACGGCGAACGCGTACTGGCCGCCGTCGCTGAGCTGCGCCTGGTCGATCCGCTCCAGACCTTCTCGGCGTGCCGCCACCACCAATCCCATGTACAGACGCTCGCTCATCGCATCGGGCTGACGGCCCATGCCCTGATCCAGCGCCCCCACTGCGTTCTGGCTCTGCCGCATCAACCCGTGATCGGGGCTGTCGGCATGGCGCGGATCCTGCGGCAGCAGCGGCGACGGTGCGGGCAGGTCGCGCAGGCGCGGGCTGTCCACGCTGGCGGCGATCGGCTCGAAGCCCTTGCGCGGGTCGCCGTCGGCGGCGTTGGAAAGATGGAACAGGCGTTCGGCCATGCCATAGGCGGACTGGCCCTGCAGGCGTGCCAGCGTGGTGGCGAAGGCGTCCACGTCCTGCTGCGGCTGGCCGTGGCCATCTTCGGCCAACAACCGCCAGCGCGGGTCGGCGGTGGGGTGGTCCTGCACCATGGCCTGGGTCTGCTGCATCAGCGTGCGCATCTGCGCCTCGCTGAAGCCCAGGGTGAGGGTGTCGCCGGCCTGCACCGGCCCGGCGCGCCGGGTGTCGCCGGTCAGCGCGGTGTTGAGCATGCCGGCGATCTGTTGGGCCTGCGGCGCGTTGCGCAGGTCGAACTGGAACTCGTAGCGGCGCGCGTCGACATTCTCCTGGCCGTCGGCGGCATGCACGCTGAGCCGGGTCATGGGCACGTTGTCACTGTATTCCACGCGGCGCGCATCCACATGGCTGCCATCCTCGAAGCGCGTTCGCACCACGTCGCCGCTGTTGCGCGCACCGCCCAGATCGGCACTGAAGCTCTCACCCACGCCCACCTTCAGCCGCGTCTGCGAGCTCATGCCCAGCCGTTCGACGGTGGCGACCGCGTCCACGCCCGGCGTCTGCGCGGCGATTTCGCCGGTACCGACAAAGTGCGCGTAGGCGGCCTGGCCATCGGGCTGGCCAAGGTCGAACGTTGCGGTCTTCAGCGTGGATTGCCCCAGCGCATCCTGGCGGCCGAGCATGGCATTGACACCGCCAGCCGATACGCCCAGGCCGTTGAATGCCGACACGGCCTGGTTGGGCCCCATGGTCACGCGCACATGCCCGGCATCGAGGCGGTCCACGCGATAGCTCGCGCCCGAGGCCTCGGTGAGCTGGGTCTGGGTGGCGATGTGGCGGAAGCTGGCGTCCAGCGCAGTGCCCTGGAACGCCTGGGCATCGAGCGTGACGCGGCCACCGACGGGAATCGTGGTGGGCGTGAACGGGTCCACCTTCGCCGCATCGACCGCATCGCTGCCGGCCGGCAGGCTGACCAGGTAGCGCCCGCGTACACCGGCGGTGGTGGCCGTCTCGGCGGCCGCGCCACGGCTCGATCCACCCCCCACCTCCGCGCGTGCGCCCGCCGAGCGCTCCATCTGCACCTGATAGTTCACCAGGCCGTCGGCGCTCGCGTGCGTGAAGGTCACCGCCTGAGCCTGCGTCTGCGCCGTGGAGCCCACCTTGGCCACGTCCCGCTCGATGGCGCCCTTGACCGCGCCATCGCCCGGATTCCAGGTGATCGAGCCGTTGCCCACTGCGGCGCGGTACTCACTGTTGGCGGACGCGTAATCGGGATTGAAGGCGACCTCGGCGGCGGTTCGATGCTGCGCGATGCTGGCTGCATCGTCCTTGTCTGCTGCGGCATTCATTGCCGTGTCCTCATTGCTTGAAGCCCTCAATTGTAGAGGGGACGCCTTAAAATGAGGTCCACGACGCAACGCGGCGCGATCCATGCCCCATTTGCGACGACCCGCGCCCATATCGCGCGAGACGGGAGAAGGCAACGGTCCTATTCTGGGCGTCCCCTCCCCTCCCCACGGGTCCGGGACCGCGCGGCGCTGCAACGCCCCCGCATGGTGCCGGCAAGCGTGCCCTGCTTTCGATGCCGTCCATGACCCCACAAACGCCCTCCCCCGCACCCGCACCGATCCCCTCGGCCGCCCCCGTCGTACCCGCCAACCAGGGCTTTGCGATCCGCATCGTCGGCGCCGCCGCGTTCGCGCACCTGCTCAACGACATGATCCAGGCCGTGCTGCCGGCGGTGTATCCGATGTTCAAGAGCGAGTTCCAGCTCAGCTTCGGCCAGATCGGGGTGATCGCGCTGGTGTACCAGGTCACCGCCTCGCTGCTGCAGCCGTGGGTGGGCATGTATACCGACAAACGGCCGCTGCCTTACCTGCTGCCGTCGGGCATGGTGGCCACCTTCATCGGCATCGCGATGATGGCCCTGGCCAACAGTTACGAAATGCTGCTGGTGGCCGCCGCAGTGGTCGGCGTGGGCTCGGCCACGTTCCATCCAGAAGCCTCGCGCGTGGCACGGATGGCCTCCGGTGGGCGCTTCGGCACCGCGCAGTCCACGTTCCAGGTCGGCGGCAACACCGGCTCGGCGATCGGCCCCCTGCTCGCCGCCGCGGTGGTCATTCCGCACGGGCAACGCGCCATTGGCTGGTTCATGCTGATCGCCGCCGTCGCCATCTTCGTGCTGTTCCGGCTGACCGGCTGGACCGTGCGCCATGGCCAGGCCAAGATGAGCAGCCTGGCGCGCAGCCACGGCACCGGCCTCAGCCGCGGCAAAGTGGTGCAGGCCATTGTGGTGATCTCGGTGCTGATGTTCGCCAAGTTCGTCTACATCGCCTCGTTCACCAACTTCTTCACCTTCTACCTGATCGAGCGCTTCCACCTGAGCGTGCAGCAGAGTCAGATGTATCTCTTCATCTTCCTGGCCTCGATCGCGCTGGGCACCTTCATCGGCGGCCCGGTCGGCGACCGGATCGGGCGCAAGGCGGTGATCTGGATTTCGTTCCTCGGCGTGGCGCCGTTCGCACTCGCCCTGCCCTACGCCAACCTGATGGGCACGGCGGTGCTGGCGATCGCGGTCGGCCTGGTGATGTCCTCGGCCTTCGCCGCGCTGGTGGTGTATGCGCAGGAAGCGGTACCCGGCCGCGTCG
Source organism: Stenotrophomonas sp. P5_A9 (assembly GCF_056400525.1). NCBI lineage: Bacteria > Pseudomonadati > Pseudomonadota > Gammaproteobacteria > Lysobacterales > Lysobacteraceae > Stenotrophomonas > Stenotrophomonas sp. P5_A9. Next base: position 35,589 of record NZ_JBFULC010000005.1, on the reverse strand, counting down.
GCATGGTATCGGGGCTGATGTTCGGCCTGATGTTCGGGATCGGCGGCATCGGCGCGGCGGGCCTGGGCAAGCTGGCCGACATCCACGGCATCGTGTGGGTCTACCACTTCACCTCGTACCTGCCCCTGCTGGGCCTGGCAACGGCGTTCCTGCCCAAAACCAGGCCGCACTGACGCGACGCTACGCGCGGCAGGTGCGCGGCGCTACTGGAAGAACTGGCTCGGCCGTTGCCCGAAGCGCTTCTTGAACATCGCGGTGAACGCGCTGGGGCTGGCATACCCCAGCGACAGCGCCACATCGATGATCTTGTCGCCGTGCGCCAGACGCTCCAGGGCGCGCAGCAACCGCGCCTGCTGCCGCCATTGGCCGAAGGTCATGCCCACTTCGCGCGCACACAAGCGTTGGATCGTCTTGACGTCCACCGAAAGCCGACGCGCCCAGTCCTGCAGCGTGGAGGGATCATCCGGGGYGGATTCGAGCCGGCGCGCGATGGCCTGCAGTCGTGGATCCAGCGGTTGCGGCAGGTGCAGCGGCAACACCGGCAGCGTCTCCAGTTCGTCCAGGATCAGCTGCATGACCCGACCGTCGCGGGAGTCCTGCCGATACGGCGGCTGCACCTCGACGGCGGCGCGGATCAAGGCCGCCAACAGCGGCGTGACCGATACGGTCGACGCGGTGTCTGGCGCATGTGCCATGGCCGACGGCAGGATGTACAGGCTGCGCATGCCGACCGCGCCGATGCAGCTCACCTTGTGCCCCATGCCGGCCGGCATCCAGATCGCGCGCGTGCTCGGCACCACCCAGCGCCCGGTGCCCGCCTGCACCACCAGCACGCCGGTCTCGGCGTACACCAGTTGATGGCGGTCGGGATGGTGGTGAAGCGGAATCACCGTGCCCGGCGTGTAGTCGCGCGCGCGGCACAGCACCGGCGCATCCGGCGCGAACGGCATGCTGCGGCCTTGCCCATCGACGGCGGTGATGTGCTTTTTTCGGTAAGGCACGCGCAGATCCCGGCAAACAACCAACGCCGGGATTCTAGCCCTGCAGCGCGTGATCGAACACGGCCAGATCGTTATCGCCACGCGGTCGCACCACCCGTGCCACTTCCTGCCCATCACGCAGCAGGATCACGGTCGGCCACAGCGTGACCTTGAACGAGCGGCCCGCAGGCCGCCCTTTACCGTCTTCGATCTTCAAATGCGGCATCTCGTGCGCATCCAGCCAGTCCTTGAGGGCCAACTGGGCGGCACTGCAATGCGGGCACCACGGGGCACCGAACTCAACCAGCTGCCAGCCGGTGCCCGCATCGATCTCGGCGCGTGACGGCTCCTGGCTGGCGTAGTCGCGGCTGTAGCTCATCGCGCCTGCTCAAGCGCCCGTTGAATGTCTTCGAGCGGGGCGTTGGTGAGATCCTTGGCCAGATCGGCGAGCAACCGCGACTGGACCTCCTTGTGCAGCTGCGGGCGGATCCGCCCCAGCGTCTGCGGATCGGCGATCAGCACCAGGTGGGCATAGCGGTTGTTGAGGGCGTCCTCGTTCAACTGCCCGGCCAACTGCTTGGCGAAGGTAGCCTCGTTCATCTGCGAGATGCTCATGTCCTGCGGCATCGAGCCCGACGGTCCCTGGCCGGAGACACCCTGCGCGCTGATGTCCTGGACCTTCAGCTCATCGTGCTGCTTGAGCTGCAGGGTGCGGCCATCGCCGACATTGGTGAACACACGGGCCGAGCCGCCGTCTGCGACGACGACGAGGGTGCCTGCGGGAATGTGCTGCTGCATCGTGGACTCCTTGGGAAAACGGGTCGCCATTGCGCCCGAGGTCCAAGGTAGGCAGGTGGATGTAAGCACCGCGCATACGGATGTGTGTGCCGCGTGTGCACCGCCGCCCGCCGCAGCGTCAGGCAGCGCCGGCGTGCAGCTCCATCGCCCGCATCACGATCGGCTTGGCCCAGTCCGGGGTGTGCAGCAGTTCGGCGACCGAAACCGGGTAATGCAGGCCAGTGCGGTCCAGTTGCAGCAAGGGCCGCGGGTCGGCGCGGCCCTGTTCGTCCAGCGGGGCGCTGTTGTCGTAGACATGCACCTCGGCCAGGTACGGGAGCAGCTCGATCAGGTTTTCGCGGGAGGCATCGTAGCGGGCGTGGATTTTGTCCTGCGGAATGTCGTGGCCACCGCGGCTCACCCGGGCCGCCACGCGCTCGATATGCAGGGCCACGCTGTCCAGGCCGCAGAACCAGATCGCGACCTCGTGCGAGGCGCAGGCCTCACGCAGCAGGCGTGGGATGGTATTGCCGCCGAGCGTGCTTTCGAAGGCGAAATCGCTGCCATCGAGCATGGCCTGGCGCAGCCGCCGCGTGCCTTCGTGCCAGGCCATTGCGTTGGCCTCGGCCTCCACCCAGCCGGCCTCGACCAGGGCGCGGGTGAACGCGTCGGGGTTGTACCAGGACAGCCCCTTCGCCTCCAGCAACATGCCCAATAGCGAGCTTTTGCCGGCGCCGTTGACGCCGGCCAGCACCAGGATCCGCCCCACCGGTCAGAGCGACTTGCCGGGGGTGATCTTGCCGCGATGGATCGGCTTGCCCAGCACCTTGCCAAGCCCGCCGTCGCGGTTGAGCCCGGCCAACTGCGTATCGAACTGCGCACGCAGGCGTTCCAGCTCACCGCCGCGCGCGTCGCCACCGGCGCCGGCGGCCTTGGCCAGCAGTTCCTGGTAGGCCTTGATATCGACGATCACCGCTTCGGGGTGGTTGTGGTTGGTAATCACCAGCGCCTGCTTTTCACGCACAGTGCGCATCAGGCTCGGCCAGCCACGGGTCTTTACCGATGATGCAGTAGCCTTTTCAAGGCCGGGCAGATCCAGGGGCAACGTCATGGCAGGCTCCAGCGCGGGATATGGGGCCATCATACGCCTTTTGGCCAAATTGGACATAAATCCCATTTTGGCCCGACCCGGCTGTCCCACGTCGGGACAGCCCTTGCCCTGCAAGGGTTGACGGGTTTCGCCCAATGCTCAGCGCGACATCGAGTACGGCGCCTGCGCGCCCTGCCCCGGCCACGCCTTGTTCGGTTCGGCCTGCAGGGTGAAGCGCAGCTCGCCGCCGGCCAGGATCTCCGCATGGCGCAGGAAGGTGCGCTGCAGCGGCTGCCCGTTGAGGGTAACCGAGCCCACGTACTGGTGCCCCTTGTCCATCCCCTGCGTAACGATGCGGAACTGCTTGCCGTTGGGCAGGTTCAACGTGGCCTTGGGCACGAACGGGCGGCCGATGATGTACTCGCCACTGCCCGGCGCCACCGGATAGAAGCCCAGCGCGGTGAACACGTACCAGGCCGACATCTGGCCCAGGTCGTCATTCCCGGCCAGGCCATCGGGACGGTCGGCGTACTGGGTGTCCATGATCTGCTTCAGGCGGGCCTGCGTGCGCCACGGCTGACCGGCATGCGCGTACAGGTAGGCCACGTGGTGGCTGGGCTCATTGCCGTGCGCGTACCAGCCGATCAGGCCGGTAATGTCTTCCATATGCTCGAAGATCGACGGGTCGACCTTGGCCTCGAACACCTGGTCCAGGCGCGCCAGAAGCGTGTCGCTGCCACCATGGGCCTGCGCCAGCCCGGCCACGTCCTGCGGCACATACCACGAGTACTGCCAGGCGTTGCCTTCGGTGTAGTCGGTGCCGTACCCGCTGGCCGATGGATCGAAGGGCTCGCGGAAGCTGCCATCGCGCTTGCGTGCGCGCATGAAGCCGGTGCCGGCGTCATAGGCATGGCGCCAGTTGCCGGCGCGCTTGTCGAAGGTGGCCTGCACGTCCTTGCGGCCCATCGCTTCGGCCATGCGTGCGATGGTCCAGTCGTCGAAGGCGTATTCGAGCGTCTTGCTCGCCGCTTCGCCTTCCTCGTCGATCGGCACCCAGCCCAGTTCGCGGTACTGCGCGATGCCGTCATACGGGCCGTAGTTGGCGGTGGCCACCATGGCATCCAGCGCCTTGTCCGCATCGAAACCGCGAATGCCCTTGAGGTAGGCATCGGCGATCACCGGCACGGCGTGGTAACCGATCATGCACCACGTCTCCTGGCCGTGGAACGCCCACACCGGCAGCATGCCGTACGCACTGTGCTGCTGGTGGACGATCAGCGAATTGATGAAATCACTGTTGCGCTTTTCCGGCTGCACCAGGGTCAGCAACGGATGCAGCGCACGGTAGGTGTCCCACAACGAGAACGTGGAGTAGTTGGTGTAGCCCTCGGCGCGGTGCACGGCATTGTCCGAACCGCGGTACTGGCCATCGGCATCCATGAACAGGGTTGGGCCCAGCATGCTGTGGTACAGCGCGGTGTAGGCGCTGCGCAGGTCATGCACGGGCGCCTCGATCTCCACCGCGGACAACGCCTGGCGCCACTGCTGCTTCGCTTCGGCGCGCACGCGGTCGAAGTTCTGGTCTTTCGCTTCGGCGTCCAGGTTGGCGATCGCGCCCTGCTCGCTCACCGAGGAGATGGCCACGGTGACCACCAGCGGGGCATCCAGCGTGCCGAAATCGAACGTCCCCAGCAGCTGCCGCCCCTCGATCTGCGGGCGCTGGGTGGGATCGTTCTGGCCCGGCGGCGGGAAGCCCTTGTAGGCAATGTCGGTTTCGGTGTTGTGCAAGGCGTGGCCGGTCAGCGGGCGCGAGAAACGCATCGCGAAATACAGCTGCCGGCCCGGCGCCCAACCGCGGGTTTCGCGGAAGCCGGTGACCGTGCCATCGGGCTGCAGGCGCAGCCGCGACCACAGGATCTTGCCCGGATAGTCATACAGGCTGGTGCGCAGGTCGAGCAGCACGCGCGCCTTCTCGCCCTTTGGATAGGTGTAACGGTGTACGCCGGTGCGCGCGCTGGTAGTGAGCTCGGCGCGTACCTTGTAGTCGTCCAGCGTGACCGCGTAGTAACCCGGCTCGGCCTTCTCATTGTCATGGTGGAAGCGCGAGGCATAGCCACTTTTTGGCGTGTCCGGGTCACCGCGCTCCAGCCCCGGATCGCCGGTGAACGGCATCACCAGCACGTCGCCCAGGTCCGAATGGCCGCTGCCGGAGAAATGCGTGTGCGAGAAGCCGACGATGCTGCTGTCGTCATGGCGATAACCGGCTGCCCAGCCGTAGGCCTTTTCGCGCGGCTGGATGCGGGTGTCCGGACTGAGCTGGACCATGCCGAACGGCACCGTGGCGCCGGGATAGGTATGCCCTTCCCCGCCGGTGCCGATGAAGGGGTCGACGGCGGCGTAGGCACGTTCACCCACTGCCATGGGCGCCGCGTTGGCGGCACCGGCTATCAACAGGGCGCCCATTGCGAGCCCCACCCATCCTGACGTCCCCGTTCTGGTCATGTGCTTGGATTTAGATCGATTCAAGGTGTGGCCGATCCTAGCACCGGCGATGTGCGACCGCATGTTGCAGCGCGTTGAGCCAGCGAAGACATGCGCTGCACCGTTTCGCTCCCTATTGACGCCATCGATCCGTAACGGCCATTCAGCCTTGGGGCGCAATTGCAATTAGTTGCATGGATCACAGTTTCAGCTGGCCCCAGACTTCCCCTACCCCCGAGACGGCAGCACTTTCGCTCTCTCCGCGCCATTCATCTTGCGAGAGCATGAGACGCGTATCACGAGCGCATCACGTTTTCTCCGTCATTTAATGCTCTCGGTGACTGGCAGCACTCCCTCCCTAACGGACGCCTCCCATGTATCTGACCTCCCGCCATGTCCTCGCCAGCGCCGTCGCTGCCGCGCTTTTTCTCGGCCCATTGTCCGCCATCGCAGGCACTGTCACCGGCCCCGGCACGACGTACACCGTCAACCCCGGCGATCCGCTGGAATCCTGGTCGGTGACTGATGGTGCGGCCCTGACTGTGGCACCGGGCGCCGCCGCCGCCGACATCCAGGTGGATAACGCCGCCATCACCTTGAGTGATGGTGCGACCGCAGGAAGCACGACCGCGGGCAACGGCGCAACCGTCAGCGTTACAGGGGGTTCCATTGCTGCCAACACTACGGTCAGCGCGTTGACGGCAGGCGGGCAGTCAAGTGCCGTATTCAACCGCGGGACGCTTTCCAATACGGGCGGCACGGCGCTTTCACTGCTCGTGGACACAGGTTCGCTCGTGGGTTCGAGTGCCGCGTTTACTGACAGCACCATAAGCGGCATAGCGAGCGCGGCCAACGTGAGCAGCGGCAGCGCCATCACGCTCTCCAATTCCAGCATCACCGCGACGGGGGGCACTGAGTTTGACGGTGCGATCACCACGTTCGGCGGCGCGGTGACTGCGCTCAACGGCTCGGTCATCCGCGGAGAGGCGCACGGCCTGAGCATTCTGCACGCCAGTTCACTCGCCGTCGCCAGGCCTGGCGACGGCACGGTCATCATCGACGGATCGTCGGTGGTCGGCACCGCGGGCAGCGCGATCAACGTCCGCTCCGACGGGACCGGCCTGCTCGCCAGCACCGACATTTTCGTCCGTAACGGCGCCTCGCTCAGCGGCGGTGACGGCAACATCCTCACCGTCGAGCAAGGGTCTGCCACCGACCGCATCACCACGGCCAACCTCTTCGTGGAAGGCAGCGTGCTGGATGGCAACGTCCTGGTCGCCGCCGATGGCAGCGTTGGCAACGTTACCCTTTCCAACGGCGGTCGTATCAACGGCAGCTTCACTGGCGTCAACGCCGCTACCATCGATCAGGGCGGCTATTGGCAGCTCACGGGCAACAGTAGCGTCAACACGCTGACCGCGGCGACCGGCGGTGTAGTCGCGCTGGGCAACGGCACCGCGTTCAACACCCTGACCGTGAGCGGCAACTACACCGGCAACGGCGGCACGCTGCTGTTCAACACCGTGCTGGCCGGCGACGATGCCGCCTCGGACAAGCTGGTCATCGGCGGCGACAGCAGTGGCCAGACCAACGTGCGGGTCAACAACGTGGGTGGTGCCGGGGCGCAGACGGTCAACGGCATCGAGCTGATCACCGTGGCCGGTGCCTCCAACGGCCAGTTCGACTTGGCCGGACGTGCCGTGGGCGGGCAGTACGAATATTTCCTGTTCAAGAACGCAGGCAACTGGTACCTGCGCTCGCAGCTGCCGACGGCGCCGGACCCCTGCGATACCGATCCCACCCTGCCCGGCTGCGGCGGCCCCGTTGACCCGCCGGTGGATCCGCCGGTCGACCCGCCGGTGCCGGTGCTGCGTCCGGAAGGTGGGGCTTACCTGGCCAACCTGCAGGCCACCCAATCCATGTTCCGACTGGGCTACCACGACCGCCATGCCGGCCAGAACAGCGGCCGCGCCTGGGCGCGGGTGGATGGCTCGCGTACCGGCTTTGATGCGGTGAGCCAGCAGCTGGATGTGCAGGGCAACAGCCAGTCGCTCAGCGTCGGCGCCGATGTGTGGCGCAACGATGCGGGCAGCGGCGTAGGCGTGATGCTGTCCAGTGGCAATGCCACCAGCACCTCGACCAATGCGCTTACCGGCTACTACGCCCGCGGCAAGGTCAAGGGCGAAGCGCTGGGGGTGTACGGTACGTGGCGGGCGGGCAATGACGTCGATCCGTATGCCGGCTTCTACGTGGATGGTTCGGTGCAGCGTGCGCAGTTCCGTAACCGCGTGGAAGGCGTCGGGCTGGACGCCGAACGCTACGACAGCCGCGGCTGGCAGGGCGCGATTGAAACCGGCTACGCGTTCCGCGTGGGCGGTGCACAGGCCGGCGGGATCTTCCTGGAGCCGCAGTTGCAGGTGGGCTACAACCGCTGGGACGACCTGCGCCACACCGAGGCCAATGGCACGGTGGTGACCACGCAGGATGCCGATGGCTTGTATGGCCGCGTGGGTCTGCGTTTGTCCGGGGTGACGCGTTGGGGCGACGGCGCGGCCGATGTGCAGCCGTACGTCGCCGCCAATTGGCTGCACACCCGCGCCGAGTCGCAGGTGTGGATGGACGACGAGCGCGTGGACGCGCGCATTCCGCGCAGCCGCGCGGAAGTGAGTGCCGGTGCGTCGCTGAAGTTTGCCAACGGGCTCGGAGCCTGGGCGGGGTTGGCCCGGCAGCAGGCCAGTGGGTACCACCAGACCAGTGCCCAGCTGGGGATGAGTTACAGCTGGTGATGGGATGAGTTAGAGCTGGTGCTGGAATGGAGCCGCCCTTGGGCGGCTCTATTTTTGGGTCAATGCATGGATCCTGGGGGCTGGGGGTGGGCCAGCGCCCCTCTTGCCCCCACCAAATAGCGGTGGTAGCTTTGTAATTACAGCGTAATTATGAAGAGGCGCCCTATGGCTCGAGACTGGAACACGCTTGCGGATCGCCGCCAGGCAAGATTGCAGCGGGCCACCGATGCCGGGCTTGGGCGCCAGGTGCCCCATGCCGAGGTCACCCGACTCCTGCACACCGTGCTGGAACCCAGCGACCGGGTCTGCCTGGAGGGCAACAACCAGAAGCAGGCTGATTTCCTCGCCGAGTGCCTGGCCCAGCTCGACCCGGCCGAGATCCACGGCCTGCACATGGTCCAGTCCGTGTTGTCCCTGCCCTCGCATCTGGATGTCTTCGAGCGCGGCATCGCACAGCGCCTGGACTTCTCCTTCTCCGGTCCGCAGAGCGGACGACTGGCCAACCTGGTCGCCGAGGGCCGGATCGAGATCGGGGCGATCCACACCTATCTGGAACTTTTCGGCCGCTACTTCATCGACCTCACCCCGCAGGTCGCGTTGATCGCCGCCCAGGCCGCTGACCGCCACGGCAACCTCTACACCGGCCCCAACACCGAAGACACCCCCGTGATCGTCGAAGCCACCGCATTCCGTGGGGGCATCGTGATCGCCCAGGTCAACGAGATCGTCGACACCCTCCCCCGCGTGGATATCCCGGCCGATTGGGTCAACTTCGTCACCGAGGCGCCGCGCCCGAATTACATCGAGCCGCTGTTCACCCGCGACCCGGCCCAGATTTCCGAGATCCAGGTGCTGATGGCGATGATGGCCATCAAGGGCATCTACGCCGAGTACGGCGTGCAGCGCCTCAACCACGGCATCGGCTTCGATACCGCCGCGATCGAGCTGTTGCTCCCCACGTATGCCGAATCGCTGGGGTTGAAAGGCAAGATCGGTACGCACTGGGCGCTCAACCCGCACCCGGCGCTGATCCCGGCGATCGAGTCCGGCTTCGTGCAGTCGGTGCATTCGTTCGGCTCCGAGCTGGGCATGGAGCGCTACATCCAGGCGCGCTCGGATGTGTTCTTCACCGGCAGCGACGGCAGCATGCGCTCCAACCGCGCGTTCTCGCAGACCGCCGGCCTGTACGCGTGCGACATGTTCATCGGCTCCACGCTGCAGATCGATCTGCAGGGCAACAGTTCCACCGCCACCCGCGACCGCATCGCCGGCTTCGGTGGGGCGCCCAACATGGGCTCGGATGCACGTGGCCGTCGCCATGCCAGCCCGGCCTGGCTCAAGGCCGGCCAGGAAGCGGCCCTGCCCGGGCAGATGCCGCGCGGGCGCAAGCTGGTGGTGCAGATGGTAGAGACCTTCCGCGAGCACATGGCGCCGGCCTTCGTCGACCGTCTGGATGCCTGGGACCTGGCCGAGCGCGCGAACATGCCGCTGCCGCCGGTGATGATCTACGGCGATGACGTCACCCACGTGCTGACCGAAGAAGGCATCGCCAATCTGCTGCTGTGCCGCAGCCCGGAGGAACGCGAGCAGGCGATCCGCGGCGTGGCCGGCTACACGGCGGTCGGCCTGGGGCGCGACCGTGCCATGGTCGAGAACCTGCGCGACCGCGGCATCATCCGCCGCCCCGAAGACCTCGGCATCCGCACCCGCGATGCCAGCCGCGACCTGCTGGCGGCGCGCTCGGTCAAGGATCTCGTGCGCTGGTCCGGCGGGTTGTACAACCCGCCCAAACGCTTCCGCAACTGGTAAGGGGCACGCCATGGAAACCCTGCGTTATCGCTTCCCCGGGCAGCATGATCTCTCCGAGCGCGATCACCACGCGCTGGTCGGCGTGGTCGCCTCGGGCAATCTGGAAGTGCTGATCGAACCCACCCCGCTGGACGGTGCGATGGAGATCGAGGTGATCACCTCGGCCACCGGGTTCGACACCATCTGGCAGGCCGTGCTGGCCGATTTTGCCGCGCGCCATCCGCTGCGCAACGTGCGGCTGTCGATCAACGATGCCGGCGCCACCCCGGCGGTGGTCAGCCTGCGTCTGCAGCAGGCACTGGAAACGCTGCAGGAGGGAGACCCGTCGTGAGCAGTCACAGTTTCTACGAGGCCGATGCCCGCGAGCGCATCCACGGCTTGCTGGATACCGGCAGCTTCACCGAATTCGTCGGCCCCGGCCGGCGCATCATCAGTCCGCACCTGGCCCAGCTCGACCAGCCCGGCGCGTTCGATGACGGCATCGTGGTCGGCGCGGGCAGTTTGAACGGCCGCAGTGTCCTGATTGCCGCGCAGCAAGGCCAGTTCATGGGCGGCGGCGTGGGCGAAGTGCACGGCGCCAAGCTCACCGGCCTGCTCGAACGTGCCGTTGCGGTGCGCCCGGACGCGGTGCTGCTGCTGCTCGACAGTGGTGGCGTGCGCCTGCATGAGGCCAACGCCGGCCTGATCGCGATCTCCGAGATCATGCGCGCGGTGTTGGCCACGCGCGCGGCCGGGATTCCGGTGTTCGCGCTGATCGGCAGCGGCAACGGCGCGTTCGGTGGCATGGGCATCGTCGCCCGGTGCTGCACGGCGGTGGTGATGTCCGAGGAAGGCCGGCTGTCGCTGTCCGGCCCGGAAGTGATCGAGACCGTGCGCGGGGTGGAGGAGTTCGATGCGCGCGACCGCGCCCTGGTGTGGCGCGTGACCGGTGGCAAACACCGCTACCTGATCGGCGATGCCGTGCAGCTGGTGCCGGATCGCATCGAGGCGTTCGGCGACGCTGCAACGTCACTGATGGCTGCCCACACCGAGGCCGACGACCCGTTGCAGGCCCTCGAGCAGGCGCACGCCCGGCTTGGTGCGCGGATCGACGCCTACGGCAGTTGCCGCGATGGCCTGGACGTCTGGCGCCTGCAGGGCATCGCCGATCCCGAACAGCTGCCGTTGCTGGAGACCGCTGATTTCCTCGATGCGGTCAAGGACCGGAGCCTGCCATGGAACTGACCCCCCTGCTCGACGCGCTGTTCCCGCTCGGCCACGCGATCACCCGCAACGACGATGTGCTGGGCGGCACCGCCACCACTGCAGCGGGCGAGGTCACCGTGATCGGTACCGCCAACAAGCTGGAAGTCGGTGTCGATCACGCACTGACGCTGGCCGCTACCGTGCTCGCCAGTACCCGCGAGCATCCGCAACGGCCGATCGTGATGCTGGTCGATACCGCTGGCCAGCGGCTGGCGCGACGCGATGAAATGCTCGGCATCAACAGCTACTTCGCGCATCTGGCCCGCACGCTGGATCTGGCCCGCCGCCGCGGCGCTCCCCTGGTCAGCCTGGTCTATGGCGAGTCCGTGAGCGGCGGCTTCCTGTCGTTCGGGTTGATGGCCGACCGCATTTTCGCCCTGCCCGAAGCGCAGGTGCGCGTGATGGACCTGCGCGCGATGGCCCGCGTCACCAAACAACCGCTGGAGAAATTGCAGGCACTGAGCCAAAGCTCCCCGGTGTTCGCACCGGGCGTGGAGAACTACGTCAGCATGGGCGCGGTGGAGGCCGTCTGGGAGGGCGACCTCGCGCAGGCGCTGGTGGACGCGCTCAAGGCACCCATCACCGGCGATCAACGCCGCGCACGTGGCGCCGAGCGCGGCGGCCGCCGGTTGGCTGACGATGTCGCCGCTGCCGTGGCCGCAGGCGAGGCCTGAACCATGCGCCGGCACGACCTGGTCTGGCTCGATCCGCAGGCACCGTGGCAGGTGCTGACCGCGGGCGCGGAGGTGCGCCTGCGGGCGTGGGCCCAGGCGCGACTGCCGTTCGTGGTGGCGCGGCGCGACCCGGCCAGTGAGGGTGACCAGCTGCGGCTGGGCGTGCCGCTGCCACTGGCCGAGCAGCGCCAGCGGCTGTCGCTGCGCGTTGATCCGTCCGCCGTCCTGCGCAGCGCACCCCCGCCGCTGCTGGCCGAGGTTGCCGCGGATATCGGCCCGGCATGGCGTGAACGACTCCACGGCCTTGTCTCCGATACGGCCACCCTGCCCGCAGCCCCCCGCGTGTTCGGCAGCGCGGCATGGCAGCACCTGACCGGCCTGCCCTACCTGCACGACGGATCCGATCTGGATCTGCTCTGGGAGGTAGCCGACACCCGGCAGGCCGATGAGATCGTCGCCGTGCTGCACCCGCGTGAGCGGCAGCATCCCACGCGCCTGGACGGTGAGCTGCGCTTCCCGGGCGATCGCGCGGTCAACTGGCGCGAGTACGCCAGCGGCGCAAGGCGCCTGATGGTGAAGGGTGACGATGCGTGCTGGCTGGTGCCGCGCGAGGCGCTGGCCGCCTGGAAGGTCGCCGCATGAACGCCGTTCGCCAGCCCGTGCCTGCTACCGCAGCACCCTGCTCCGCCGACGCGCGTCGTCTCGGCCGCTTGGCCATCGCGAGCCTGCACGCCGAGCTCGCCTGCGCGCCCAAGCCCGGCCTGGTCACCCCCTTCAGTCGCGGCAGCCACAGTGACATGGATGCCGGCACGTTCCTGCGCAGTCTGTTCGCGCTGCGCGGTTACTTCGTCGCCATCGCGCAGGCCGGCGGCAACGATGCGCCGTTCGAGGCCCTGCGTTCGCTCGGCATCGCCGCCGAAGCCACGATGCTGCGCGCCACCGGCGGCATCAACACGCATCGCGGGGCGATCTTCAGCCTCGGGCTGCTGGTCGCGCAGTCTGCCCGCCTGCACGCCAAGTCTGCCCGCCTGCACGCCAACGGCGTGCGCGCGCCCTCGGGCGATGCGGTGTGTCGCGGTGTTGCCCAATGGCGATCGGCGCTGCTGGACGCCCCGCTGAACCCCGAGAGTCCCGGCCAGCGTGCCCGCCGCCGGCATGCCGTACCCGGTGTCCGCGAACAGGCCGCCGCCGGTTACCCGCTGCTGCGGGAACTGGCCCTGCCGACCCTGCAGCGTGTGCTGCGCACCACCCGGGACGCCGAGGCGGCGCAGGTGGAAACCCTGATGACGTTGATCGCCCACGTGGTCGATCTGAACCTGCTGCACCGTGGCGGTGAAGCCGGGCTGGCGTACGCGCAGCACCAGGCGCGCAGCTTTCTCGCGGAGGGCGGTGTCCAGCACCCGGCTTGGCGCGACCGCGTCAGCGCCATCGGCCACGCCTTCGAGCAACGTCGGCTCAGCCCGGGCGGCAGCGCCGACCTGCTGGCCTGCACCTGGTTCCTGCACCTGCAGGCGCGCGCATGAGCCTGGTCCTGCTCTGCCCGGGCCAGGGCGGCCAACACCCGGCGATGTTCGCGCGCGTTCGGGACGACGCGCGGGTACGCCCCATCCTCGCGCAGGCCAGCGACGTACTGGGCACGCCGGTGGAAGCACTTGCCGCCGAGGACGTGCGCTTCCGCAACACGTTCGCCCAACCCTTGGTCTGCGCCGCAGCGCTGGCGCACTGGGCCGCGTTGCGTGACCGGTTGCCGACGATTACCGCGGTTGCCGGTTACAGCGCCGGTGAGCTGGCCGCGCATGCGGTGGTCGGCAGCATCGACAGCGCGACCTGCCTGCACCTGGCCGCACGCCGCGCCGCACTGATGGACGCCGCCTCGCCGGCCGATGCCGGCCTGATCGCGGTGATCGGCCTGGACGCCCCCCAGATCACAGCACTGTGCGCCGGGCAAGCGGTGCATGTTGCCATCGTCAACGGCCCGGACCACGTGGTGCTGGGCGGCCTGCGCACCGGACTGGAGGCCGTCGCCGCCGCTGCCGCCCGTCAAGGCGCGCGCACGGTGTCTCTGCCGGTGGATGTCGCTGCACATACGCCGCTGCTGGCAAGCGCCGCGCAGGCGTTCGAGGGGGTGCTGCGTGACACCCCCCTGCAGGCACCGCGACTGCGCCTGCTGGCGGGCATCGACGGACGCAGCGTGGGCGATGTCGCGCGCGTGGTGCACACGCTGGCCGCGCAGATCGGACAGACCGTGCAGTGGCAGCAGGTGCTGGAACAGGCGGTCGAACGCGGCGGCAAGGTATTTCTCGAGCTGGGCCCGGGCTCGGCGCTGAGCCGCCGGGTGCGCGAGCTGCATCCGCAGCTGCAGGCACGCTCGGTGGAGGATTTCCGCACGCTGGAGGGCGTGCGGGAATGGGTGGGCGCCGCATGCGCACGCGCATGAGCGGCCACCCGAAGGTGTAACACCGGCAGTTCCCAGGTGGCGGGTCGCCATCATGCTGCACGCGTATCAAGTGTCTCGGGAGGGCGCATGAGTCCGCAAATCGCAACGATCATCGGCTTGGTGATCATGTTCATCGTGGCCACGGCCCTGCCCATCAACATGGGTGCCGTCGCCTTCGCGCTGGCCTTCATCATCGGCGGCCTGTTCGTCGGGATGGAGGGCAAGGAGGTCCTGGCCGGCTTCCCGGGTGACCTGTTCCTGACCCTGGTCGGCATCACCTACCTGTTCGCCATCGCGCAGAAGAACGGCACCATCGATCTGCTCGTGCATTGGGCGGTCAAGGCCGTACGCGGCCACATCGTCGCCATTCCGTGGGTGATGTTCGTGGTCACTGCGGTGCTGACCGCCTTCGGTGCGCTCGGCCCTGCGGCCGTGGCGATCATCGGCCCGGTGGCGCTGCGCTTTGCCAAGCAGTACCGGATCAACCCGCTGATGATGGGCCTGCTGGTGATCCATGGCGCGCAGGCCGGCGGCTTCTCGCCGATCAGCGTGTATGGCGGCATCACCAACCAGGTCGTGCAGAAGGCGGGGCTGGAAGTCACGGAAATGGCCGTGTTCCTGACCAGTCTGGGCTTCAACCTGCTGATGGGCATCATCTGCTTCTTCGCCTTCGGTGGGCTGGCGTTGATGCGCCGCGCGCCCACGGCGACCGCGCCGCTGGTGGCGGGCAGCCAGGCTTCCTCGCGTCAGTTCGCGATCGAAGGCCATGGCGCGCTGGTGTCGGCCGGTGGCGGCACGCTCTCCAATGATCCGGACGCACTGGATGACGTGCGCATCAACCGCGAGCGCGTGTTCACCCTGATCGGCCTGCTGGGCCTGGGCATCGCCGCCCTGTTCTACAACCTCAACGTCGGTCTGGTCTCGATCACCGTCGCGGTGGTGTTGGCGCTGCTCTCGCCCAACTCGCAGAAGGGCGCGGTGGATGGCATCAGCTGGTCGACCGTGCTGCTGATCAGCGGCGTGGTCACCTACGTGGCCGTCCTGCAGCAAGCCGGCGCGGTGGATTACATCGGGCATGGCGTGGGTGCGATCGGCATTCCGCTGCTGGGCGCGCTGCTGGTCTGCTATGTCGGTGGCATCGTTTCGGCGTTCGCGTCGTCGGCGGCCGTGCTCGGCGCCACGATTCCGCTGGCGGTGCCGTTCCTGATGCAGGGGCATCTGAGCGCCGCCGGCGTCATCTGCGCGTTGGCAATCTCCTCCACCGTGGTGGATGTCAGCCCGTTCTCGACCAACGGCGCACTGGTGGTGGCCTCGGCCGCGAAGGAAGAGCGCGAAGCCCTGTTCCGCCGCTTCCTGGTCTACAGCGGCCTGGTGGTGGCCTTCGGCCCGCTGCTGGCATGGCTGCTGTTCGTCGTGCCGGGCTGGATGTGAGCCCACGGCGGGCCTGCCCGTCAGGCCCGCCATGACCCGGTAGAATGCTGCACACCCCTCCATGAAGCGCTGCCATGCCGTTGGCCCCTGGTCCCCGCCTGTCGAAGAAACGCGTGCCGCTGTATGAAGAAGTGGCCGAGCGGCTGCGCCAGAAGATCTACGACTATGCGTTGCCACCGGGCGAATGGATCGACGAGCCGATGCTCGCCGAGGAACTGGGCATCAGCCGCACCCCGCTGCGCGAGAGTCTGAAGCTGCTGGCCGCCGAAGGGTTGGTGCAGCTCGATGCCGGTCGCGGCAGCCGCGTTACCCGGCTCACCCTGGAAGACCTCAACCAGCTGTTCCCGGTGATGGCGATGCTGGAAGGCCGCTGCGTGCACGAGGCGGTCAAGCGCATCGATGAGGAGGGCGTGGTCCAGCTGCAAGCGCTGCATGACGCGATGGAGGCCGCCGCCGCTGCGGGCGACCTGGCCGAGTATTACCGCAACAACTACCTGATTCACGAGAGCCTGCAGACCCATGCCGGGAACCCGTGGCTGATACGCGTCACCCACGACCTGCACCGCATCCTGAAGATGCATCGCGGCCGGCAGTTGCTGACCCCCGGCCGCATGGCGCAGTCCTTGGCCGAGCATCGCGCCCTGATGGAATGCATCCGCAACCGCGAGCCGGAAGCGGCCGAGCAGATGATGAACCGGCATCTGCTCAGCCAGGGCAAGGCGTTGGCGGCGTACGTGGCCGCAGGCGGTCAGTTGAACGTGCCTGCACCGCTGCCGCGGCACGGCGGGCTCTGAACCGCTAGGCCAGCTCCACGGTCAACCGGGTCATCGCCTGTCCCAGCAGGTGCAGGCGGATCTGATCCAGGCTGGTGAAGTAGCACGCCGTGTCCGCACCGGCCAGGCGGTAGATACCGCGTTTACCACCGAGCAGAACGAATTTTTCCTGGTCCACCAGATACTGGGCGACCGGTGGCACGCCCTGCGCTTTCAGCCCATCGATATCGATGGGTTCAAGCGCGTCGAGATCACGCAGTGCTGTGGTCATGGGAAGAGAACGTCGCGACGGGAGTTCCAGCTTAGGGGCCAGGCAAGCAGCAACGCGTGGAATCATCGTGAGGACGGTGCGAGTGCGACCGGTGCAAGGCCTGCCGCATCGTCACCCTCGTCCGCACCTGGGGTGGCGCCATGCCGGACGGACTAATCGCCTGCAACGCGGGTCAGATGCCCCGGCGTCCAGCGATAGCGCCAGCGGTGCGGCCCCGGTGGCGGGCAGTCGTTGGCGCGCGCCTCACCACCGGCGGTGACGGCTGCGCGTTGGCAGGTGGGCGATTCAAGCCGACTTTCGAAGCGCACCTGGATTTCCCCACCCACCACCTCAAGACCCGTGAGTTCGCCCGGGATGTGGACCGACACCTCGTTGGCGTACCCCACCTCGCGGAGGATCGCGAACGCCACGTCATCGGACGACACGTTGCCGGGATACGCCGACTGTCCCCGCCGATCCCCCGGCCGCAGCGCGGTCATCACCACCAGTTCGTTGGGTCGATTGCCGGTCGAGCCGGAGGTAGTGGCGGTGTAGGTGTACACGATGCCGCGCGTGCCCGCGCCGTCGATGTCGGCCACGCGAATGTCGACCGGTCGATAATCGAAAACGATGTCGTCGGGCGGTAGCATATCGAGTGTCGCCGCGACGGCACGCCGTGCCGCGTCCAACGTCAGCCGATCACCGGCCATCACAGCCCCCATCGCGGTAAAGACCGCCAACAGCAGCAGAACCCGCCCCATCATCGTCCGTGTCATGGTCCAGCTCCTTATGAACTGGGCCCAGTATGCCGCAGCGGCGGGCGCGCGCAGGCGACCGCCGTCATCCTGTCGTCCCGGCCCCTGTTTACGCCGGCCGCGCCTCGTCCGGCGCCACTGCCTCGGGCAGCGTCGGCTGGGCACTGTCCACGGTCATCGGTGCATCGCTGCGCAGCAGCGCACGCGCCTCGGCCTCGCTGGCCACCGCAGGTGGCGAGCCACGCAGCGGCATGCGCGCGGTCTCGTTGACGAACAGCATGGTGATCACCCCGATCACCGCCGCACCCATCAGGTAGTACGCCGGTACCAGCGGGTCGCCGGTGCGCTCCACCAGCCAGGCGGTGACCAGCGGCGTGGTGCCGCCGAACAACGACACCGATACGTTGAAGGCGATGGACAGCGCGCTGTAACGCACCGGGGTGTAGAACAGCGCCGGCAGCGTGGAGGGCATCGAGCTGGTGAAACACACCAGCGCCAGCCCCAGCAGCATCAGCCCCAGGAAGATCAGCCAGTCGTTGCCGGTGCCGATCAGCTTCAGGCACGGGATGGCGAGCGCGAACAGAGCGATACAGGCGCCGATGATCATCGGACGGCGGCCCAGCTTGTCGCTGAAAAGCCCGCCGACCACGTTGAGCGGCATCATCACCAGCATCACGATGATGATCAGCAGCAGGCCCTTGCTTTCGGCATACCCCATCGTGACGCTCAGGTAGCTGGGCATGTAGGTCAGCAGCATGTAGTCGGTGACGTTGAACACCAGCACCAGGCCCACGCACTTGAGCAGCTGCGGCCAATGCACGCGGAACAGCGCACCCAGACCGGGGCGTTCGTGGTCACGCTTCTCGGCATCTTCAGCATAGGCACGGAAGGCCGGGGTTTCTTCGAGCTTCATCCGCATGTACAACCCCAGCAGGCCGAGCGGGCCGGCCACGAGGAACGGAATGCGCCAGCCCCAGTCCAGCATCTGCGCGCTGCTCAAGGCCATGTGCAGCGCCGTCACGGTGCCCGCGCCGGCGATGCAGCCGCCGAGCGTGCCGAACTCCAGCCAGCTGCCCATCAGCCCGCGGTTGCGGTCGGTGGCGTATTCGGCGATGAAGGTCGCCGCACCGCCGTACTCGCCAACGGTGGAGAAACCCTGCACCAGCCGCGCCAGCAGCAGCAACGCCGGCGCCCACAACCCGATGCGGTCATAGGACGGAATCAGGCCGATGCTGAAGGTGCCCAGCGCCATCAGGATCATGGTGAACGCCAGTACTTTCTGCCGCCCGTACTTGTCGCCCAACGGACCGAATACCAAGCCGCCCAGCGGACGCACCAGAAAGGCGACGGTGAACGTGGCGAAGGTGGCGATCAGTTGTGCGGTGGGATTGCTGGAGGGAAAAAACACCTGCCCCAGGGTGACCGCAATATAGCCGTAGACCCCGAAGTCGAACCACTCCATCGCGTTGCCGAGTGCGGCGGCACCGACGGCCTTTTTCAGCATCGGTCAATCGACCACGGTGACTTCGTCCACCTGTACCTGGCGACGGCGTTTGAACCAGCCGAAATGGGCATGTGCGGCGTGGCGGTCCTGCATGGGTGCTTTCTCCTGGAAGCATGGCCATCACCACGCCCGAGGTCCCGCGCACGGCACAGGAAAAAACCGCCTCCGGAAGAACGCGGCAAGATGCGCGAAGAGGGGTGGCAACAGGCGATCCCGGACGGCCGCGTGGAATTCCACGGTACTGCAGGAAGGATGACCGAGAGACGGGCAATGGCCCGAGGCAATGATCAAGCGCGGCATGATACTACACATCGAAAATGTGATCTTTGCTACATCTTCACATCTTCAAGCCGGCGTGCGCGCACGCATGCAAACGCCATGAGGAATCGGGCAGAATTCGTTCGCCGCGGCGACGTGCTCACACGGAACGTGCGCCCGGCCCCACCCAGCACGAATACCCAACCCATCGAGGCTCCATGTCCATCAAGTCCACCACCCTGTGCGCCCTGCTCGGCCTGCTCGCTCCTGCCGCGGCAATGGCCCAGGACAGCACCGCATCCACGCTGTCGCGGCTGCTCGAATGCAAGCTCACCGCCGCCGAGGTTGCCGCGTTCACCGGCCGCATCAATGCCGAGGAAGTGCAGGACTTCGCCCATGCCGGATCAGACGCGTCCGGCGATGCGGCCCTGAGCCTGTGGAAGAGCGATGCACCGATCACCGCCTGGGGTGAGACCTCCAACCTGGTCAACCTGTCCAGCACCACCGAAATGCACCTGGCCTTCAAGGTGGCACCCGGCCAGGAACTGACCCGTGGCAAGGCCATCGTCGATCGCATCGGCGGCATGTCGCCGCGCCCGGACCAGGCCGCCATGGAAGAAACGTACGGCTGGAAGGGCATGGATTACCGCAAGGTGCTCAGCGACAACCGCAACGTGCGCGTGCTGGTGGACCTGAGCTATTCGCCCGGCTGGGTGACGGTGGGCTGCTCGTACGGCGATATCCAGTAAGCACCTGCCTCGCGCAGTGACGACATGCGGCGGCCGCCCCTGGCCGCCGCTCGCGTACCGTGCGCCCCCTTCCCCACGGCGCCGCGCTTTCGTCAGCGGATATGGATTGCGGTATACGCGGTGTTGAAGGGGGCATTGAGCGAGGTGTTCTGGAAGCCGAATTCGCCATCCTGGGCACCGTCCAGGCTGAAGTAGTACAACCAGCCGACGATGGTCTGGCCCGGTTGGCACTGTTGCGTGTAGCCGCTGCCGTCGACGCACAGCCGCTCGGTCATGTACTGCGCGCCGCGTGGGAGCGCTGAGCCCCAGAGGCTGCCGATGGGGGCCCCGCCGTAACCGATCTGACGAACGACAACCCGTAACTCGCTGCCGCCATGATCAAGCGTGGTGCTCAACTGCCCGGGTGATGTCATGTATTCCCAGCCTCCCGCCTGCGTAGAGCCCACGGCGAGGACTGCGACCTGGCTGATCGGGGGTGCCGGCGCGCGCGGCGCGGTCAGCGCCTGGGCCACCAGGGCACCCGCTGTGTTTCGATCCAGTCGCCCCGCCGCCAACTCCAGCGGCATGAAATCGCGAAGCACGATGGTGGCGTCGTCAGCCGATGCTGGCGATGCCAGACCCAATGCCAGCAACAACGTTGCGATGCAGGTGCGCATGCGGTGGCTCCTCTGGCAGCGACATTGCTGCCCGGGCAGGTTACCCATGCCGGCGCCACCGCCGATGCGATCTGCGACCGGAAATGCACTAGGAATCCACCGAAATCCGCCACAGCCAACGCGTAAACGCCGCACCTGGCCACAGGTTCCGATGCATCGAGATCGCATCGGACCGGCGGAAGCGCCGCGTGTCACCGCGGCGGCCCGGCCCGAATGGCTAACGCGTCAGATACCGCTCAACGCTGGGCCAGTGCGAAATCCAGCCCCGCACGCACCGCCGCCACCTGCGCGTCGTTGCATTCCTGCGGGCTGGTACGCGGGCTGTCCGGGTAGACCTCGGTGGTGGTGGCAAAGCGCGCGTCGGTGAAGCCGGCGCAGGCGCCAATCGAACGCGACTCGCCCCAGACCACGCCATTGGATTGCAGCGGCATGCCGATCAGTTCGCCCTTGGCATCGGCCGGGGCGATATGGGTGACCTTCTCCACCGCTGCGATCAGCGCTTGCTGGAACGCTGGCTGCGGATCTTCGCTGTTGCCGATCACGTAGAAGCCATCGGGGATGATGTCCGGCACCAGGGCCTTGCCGTCGCGCGCGCAGCGTGCCGGGTCGAACTCCTGCAGGTCACTGTCGGTGGTTTCATGCAGGTCCAGGTGCACCAGCAGGGTGTCGCCGCGCGCGGCCACCCACTGCATCAGCGCGCGCGCCTCTTCGATCTGACCACCGTCGCGGAAGCTTCGATTGGGATCGATCGCATCGGGATTCCAGCGCTGGATGCGCTCATAGCCCCACGGGCTCACGCACGGCGCCACGATCAGGTTGATGCGGCCCGCGTAGGCTTCAGCGTTTTCGTCGAGAAACTGCAGCGCGCCATGCACGCCGCTGGTTTCATAGCCGTGCACGCCGCCGGTGATCAGCGCGGTCGGCAGCCCGGCATCCCAATCCTGGTTGACCACGGCAAACAGCGGGTAATGATCCGGCGCGTAGTCGAGCTGGCCGTACTGGACCACCTCGAAGCGTTCGCCCAGGCGTTCAAGCGCGGCCACCACGTCATCGTGATAGCTGCGCTGGCGCTGCTGGGCGGCCCGCCACTGCGCGCGCTCGGCGTCGCCCCAGGGCTGGCCGGGGGTGCCGATCGGGTAGAAATGCGCAGTGGTCATGAAGYGGCTCCAGAGGTCGAAATGCGGTGGTCGCCGCGCCGTGAAAGCGGCAGGGCGACGGTCTAGCGGCTTATTCTATAGCGGTGCGTCCGGCGCCGCTTTGCCGAGGCGGTACAGCCAAGGACCGACGCTTCAGCAGTTGGCGCGCAAGCCCCAGCGACGCCTTCGCGTGGCGATGACCGGAAACCGGTGCGGTGGCATGTCGCGCCCGACCTCTCGTGCGGTGCATTGTCCGCAACCACGCCCCATACGGCTGACATGACCTGGGCCGCGTGGTTCTCTTTGCGCAACGGCCCACGGAAAAGGGGGCCGGTTTCCCGGCCCCCTTCGCTTCTTCATCAGCGGACGACGATGTCCGCGCTGGCAGGCGTACCGACCCGCCCCATCAAGCCGCCTGCACTTCCTCATAGCCATTGAAGCGCATGTCGCTGGTCGCCCTTCCCTGGGTCAACGAGCGCAGCGAGGTGGTGTAGCCGACCAGCCGCGCCAGCGGCGCATAGCCCACCACTTCCACCTGCGCGCCGTGATCCTCGATCGAGGCCACCCGCCCGCTGCGGCGGTTGAGGTCGCCCACCACGTCGCCAACATTGGCCGACGGCGCGTGGATGGCCACTTCCATCACCGGCTCCAGCAGGCGTGTACCGGTCGTGGCCAGTGCCGCCTTGACCGCTTCGCTACCAGCGCGGTGGAAGGCCATCTCCGAGGAGTCCTTGGCATGGGTCTGCCCATCGGTCAGGGTCACCTCGATCCCGACCACCGGATGTCCACGCGGCCCTTCTTCCAGCGCCGCGCGTACGCCCTTTTCCACGGCCGCCACGAACGACTTCGGGATCACGCCGCCGACCGTGCGGTCGACGAAACGCACCGCCTCGTCACCGGTGGGCACCACCTCGATCAGCACCCGGGCGAACTGGCCCTGGCCACCGGTCTGCTTGACGACCTTGCCCTCCACGTCCTGCACCGCCCGCGACGGCGTCTCCTGATAGGCGACACGGGGCGCGCCCACCTTGACCGGCACGTTCCACTCGCTGCGCAGGCGCTCGACCATCACTTCCAGGTGCAGTTCGCCCATGCCCCAGATCAGGGTCTCCCCGGTGACCGCATCGGTGGCGACGCGGAACGAGGGATCTTCCTGCGCCAGGCTCGACAGGCCCTGGCTCATCCGGATCAGGTCGGACGCCTTGTCGGCGTTCAACCGCCACGCCAGCACCGCGTGCTGGGCATGGATGGTGTCCAGCAGCAGCGGCGCGGAGGGCGCGCTGAGGGTTTCACCRCTCACCGCATCCTTCCAGCCGATCACCGCCACGATGTCACCGGCAACCGCCTCGGTGATCTCGTGGGTCTGGTCGGCCTGCACCCGCACCAGCCGGCTGATGCGTCGGCCCTGTGCGTGCTGCGAGCTGGCCACCTGGTCGCCCACCTTCAACGTGCCCGAGTACACCCGCACGAAACTGAGGGCGGCATGGGCCTGGTGGGTGATCTTGAACAGCAGCGCGGCCAGCGGCCCTTTCGGGTCCGGCGGCAACAACACCTCGCTCTCACCCCGCATCGCAACCACGGCAGGTCGGTCCAACGGCGACGGCAGGAAGTCGACGATCGCATCCAGCAACGTGTCGATGCCCTTGCTCTTGAACGCAGCACCGGCCAGCACCGGTACGCCCGCGCCGGCCAGCGTGGCCCGGCGCAGCGCAGCGCGCAGCAGCGCATCGTCCACGTTGTCGCCCGCCAGCCAGGTTTCGGCCAGCGTGTCGTCGTGGTTGGCCACCGCCTCGATCAGGCGCRGGCGATACGGCTGCCACTGCGCCTGCTCATCGGTGCTCCAGTCGCTGCGGGTCGGGTTGCCGGCGTCGTCCCATTCCACCGTCTGGCGGGCGATGAAATCGACCCAGCCATGGAAATGGTTTTCGTCGCCAAGCGGCCAGCCGATTGCCCACGGACGCGCCTGCAGCTTGTCCTCCAGTTGGCCCAGCACGCGCTCGAACGACGCGCCGACGCGGTCCATTTTGTTGACGTAGGCGATCAACGGCACGCCGTGCCGACGGGCCTGGTGCCAGACGGTCTCGGACTGCGGCTGCACGCCATCGACCGCGGAGAACACCGCGACCGCGCCGTCGAGCACGCGCAGGGAGCGCTCCACTTCGATGGCGAAATCGATGTGGCCGGGGGTGTCGATCAGGGTCAGCCGATGGTCGTCGCCACCGCGCGGCGCCCAATGCGCCTGCACGGCCGCCGCGCCGATGGTGATGCCGCGCTCGCGCTCGATCGCCGAGAAGTCGGTGGTGGCCGCGCCATCATGGACTTCGCCGACGCGGCGGATCTCGCCGGTTTTCCACAGCAGGCGTTCGGTGAGGGTGGTTTTGCCGGCGTCGATGTGGGCGATGATGCCCAGGTTGCGCCAGTGCGAAAGGGTGTGGGTTGTGGTGTTCATGGTGATTGCTCTCGTCGCCAACATCGAGGAGCCGCACGCCGCCGTTGGCTAACGGGCGTGCGGCCAGGCTTGGGGCTCGGCGATCTGGTGCATGGCACGTTCTCCTTTGCGTGGGTTTGTGAAGCGCTGAAACGAAAAGAGCGCCCGGTGGGGCGCTCTGTCTGGGGTCTTCCAGGGTGACCGGATACCGGTCAGCCGCCTGATGAGCCGCAGGGCAGACGCGCCCGTCCCGCGCTTTCGCGGGTCTGGGTAAAAAACGTCAGGAGCGGCATCGAAGTCATGGCGGCGGTGGTCAGGTGATGGGCGCATTCTAGACCTCGCGGCGGGATGCGCAAGCGGTTATTGGCGGCACCGGTAGAACGATGAATGGCTCTGCGCAACATTCAACGCGCCAACGGCATCCAACATCGTGGGCTTCGCACCCCATATGCGAATGTGTCGCAATTGCATAAATTGCCAGATTCCCTAGAATGCAGCGGGCAACGTCGCCGCCGGCGACGCAACGGCGCTGGTGGCGGCTACGGGCCGCGTGCGAAAGGCCAGCGCGCGCACACCTTCCGTGTCTTCGAGCGTTCCGTCATGCCCTTCCCCACTGAAACCTCCCGCCGGTTGCGCCCCAACCTGCTCGCCCTCGCCTGCGCACTGTCTGCCGCAGGCGCGCTCCCCGTACACGCGCAGACCGCCACCGATCTGGATGCGGTACGGGTCAACGCCTACCGTGCGGCCAACAGCGCCAGCGGTGCAACCAAGACCAGCACCAGCATTACCGAGACGCCGCAGTCCGTGTCGGTGATCGAGCGCGCCGAACTGGATGCGCGCGGCGTGCAGTCGCTCAATGATGCGATGCGCTACGTGGCCGGGGTGAGCCTGGAGAGCAGCGGCATCGACAACCGCGTGGACGACTTCCGTATCCGCGGTTTCGATGCCGGCAGC
Organism: Stenotrophomonas sp. P5_A9; assembly: GCF_056400525.1. Taxonomy (NCBI): domain Bacteria; kingdom Pseudomonadati; phylum Pseudomonadota; class Gammaproteobacteria; order Lysobacterales; family Lysobacteraceae; genus Stenotrophomonas; species Stenotrophomonas sp. P5_A9. Next base: position 10,416 of record NZ_JBFULC010000005.1, on the reverse strand, counting down.
TGGTCCAACAACGTGACCCTCGATGGCATGCGCGCACCGCAGGGCAGCCAGTGGAACCGCAGCATGTTCGACAGCTGGAACCTGGAGCGGGTGGAAGTGCTCAAGGGGCCGTCTGCGGTGCTGTACGGCCAGATCGCCCCGGGCGGCATGGTCAACCAGGTCAGCAAGACGCCCACGCCTGACCAGCGGCAACAGCTGCGTTTGGGTCTGGACGCCCATGGTCAATACAGCGCCGCCGTCGATGTGGGTGCGGGCACCTCTGGAAACGACCACCTGTTTCGCCTGGTCGGCCTGTACCGCGATGGCGATACCCAGATTCAGCACACGCAACAGAAGCACGGGTTCCTGGCGCCCAGCTACACCTGGCAGATCGCCGAGCGCACCCGAATGACCCTGCTGGGCATGTACCAGAAGGACGACGGCGGCTCCACTTACCAGTTCCTGCCGGCAGCGGGCACGCTCACCCCGACGCGCTACGGCTACATGAAAAACAGCACCTTCATCGGCGAGCCCGGCTGGAACACCTTCGACCGCACCCTGTGGACGGCCGGCTGGATGTTCGAACACCAGTTCAACGACCACCTCACGCTCACGCAGAACGCGCGCCGCACCCACGTGGATTCGCTGTACCGCGGCGTGGTGACCTTCGGTGCACTCAACGCCGATGGCCGCACGCAGAACCGTCGCGGCGTCATGGGCACCGGCGATTCGGAGGGGGACACCTTCGACACCCGGCTGCAGGCACGCTTTGCCATCGGTGCGGCCGAGCACACCGTGCTGCTCGGCTGGGACTGGCAGCGCGCCGACTGGGAAGGGGTACGCAGCGCGATGAGCAGTCCGCGCCCGATCGACATCTTCAACCCGGTGTATTCCACCTACGCACCCACGGTCAGCACTGAAACGCCGACGGCCGGGGTCAACCGCCAGAGCGGCGTGTACCTGCAGGATCAGATCGCACTGGCCAACTGGCGGCTGACCCTGGGCGGCCGCTACGACTGGACCAAGGACGACAGCACCAGCGCCAACCGCAACATCGCCACCGGCATCTCCACCCCCGGCGGCCACAGCGTGATCAAGAGCGAAGCCTTCACCGGCCGTGCCGGACTGTTGTATGTGTTCGACAACGGCCTCACCCCGTATGTGAGCTACGCCGAATCGTTCCAGCCGTCGACCAAGTCGCCGCTGGACAGCTTCACCCTCACCGCCCTCGAACCGGTTACCGGGTCGCAGTGGGAAGCGGGCCTGAAGTACCAGCCGGCCTCGGTGGATGGGTTGGTCACCCTGGCCGTGTACGACCTGCGCCAGCAGAACATGATCGTCGACGACCCGGTGGCCAGCCATCGCAACTGCGGCGCGACCGGCACCGCCACCTGTTCGATCCAGGGTGACGAAGGCCGCGTGCGCGGCATCGAACTGGAAGCCCGGATCACCCCGATCGACGGCTTCAGCCTGATCGGCGCGGCCTCGCGCATGGACTCGGAGATGACCCGCTCGGCCGCATACGCAGGCAAAGCGCTGGCGATGGTGCCCGACTACAGCGCCTCGTTCTGGGCGGACTACACCTTCCAGGACGGTGCGCTGCGCGGGCTGAGCCTGGCGGCGGGTGCGCGCTACAACGGCGTCAGTTATGGCGACAGCGCCAACCTGTACCGCATTCGGTCCTACACGCTGTTCGATGCGGCGCTGCGCTATGACCTCGGCCAGATCGGCAGCACCCATGTGCAGCTCGCGCTCAACGCCAGCAACCTGGCCGACAAGCGTTTTGTGTCCACCTGCACCGGCGTGTCCTCGTGCTACTACGGCAGCGGCCGCACGGTCATGGCGACGGCGACGTTCGGCTGGTAATGAGGCGTCGGCGGGTCGCCGGGGGTGCGGGCCAACGCCCGGCGAAACAGTCCATCGCCGGACGGTGGCGTTGATCGGGGATGCCGCGCAGCCGACCAACGGTCGGCTCTACGGTGGGTCGGCGACCACTACCAACGGCACGCCGCGCTGCGGGTGCTGCAGCACGATCACCGGCTGCTGGTAGACGCGACCCAAGTGGGCTTCGGTCAGCACCTGCGCCGGGGTGCCGTCCGCCGCTACCCTGCCCTGTTCCAGCAGCACGATGCGGTCGGCATGCCCGGCCGCCAGATTCAGATCGTGCAGCACCACGATCACGCAGGCACCGGCATCTGCCAGGGCGCGCACGCTGCGCAGCGTGCGTTCCTGGTGGCGCAGGTCCAGCGCGGCGGTGGGTTCGTCCAACAACACAAGTGGCGTCTGCTGGGCGAGCACGCGCGCGAACGTGGTACGCGCCGACTCACCGCCGGACAGCTGCTGCACCTCGCGCTGACGCAGCGCCTGCAGTTCTGCCGCATCGATCGCGCGCTCCACCTGGAGATCATCCAGCACCGGATCCGGCGGATGCGGCAGCCGCCCCATCGCCACCACCTCTTCCACGCTGAAGGCAAAGCGCACGCCGTGTTCCTGCGGCATCACCGCGCGTTCGCGTGCCAGCGGCCCGGCCCGGTAGCCAGCCAACGGCTTGCCCTGCAGCAGCACCTCGCCTTCATCGGCAGGCAGGTCGCCCGCCGCCACCGCCAACAGGGTCGACTTGCCCGCCCCGTTCGGGCCGACCAGCGCGGTGACCGTGCCCGGCACGAAATCCAGCGCGATGCCATGCAGGATCTCGCGCTGCTGGCGGCGCACGACTACCCCGCGCAGGCGCAGCAACACGCTCATGGCGTGTCCTTGCGGCGCTGCTGCAGCACCAGCCACAGGAAGAACGGCGCCCCCAGCGCCGCCGAGAACAGACCCAGCGGGATTTCCGCAGGCGGATCCAGCGTACGTGCGGCGGTATCGGCGATCACGATAAGCACCGCCCCCAGCACCCCCGACACCGGCAGCAGCCAGCGGTGCCCGGGGCCGACCAGCATGCGTGCCACGTGCGGCACCACCAACCCGACAAAGCTCACCGAACCTGCGAACGCCACCGCCGCACCCACCAGCAGCGCGCTGAAGGCGACCAGCCGGCGCCGCGTGCGCGCCACGTCCAGGCCCAGGTGCTGCGCCTGGCGCTCGCCCAGCGCCAGCATGTCCAGCGGCGTGGCCAGCCGCCGCAACGCGAATACCCCGATCGCGAACAGCGGCGCCACCGCGATCACATCCGACCAGCTCGCGCGTGCCAGCGAGCCCATCTGCCAGAACACCAGCGACTGCAGTTCACTCTCGCTGGCGATATAGGTAAGAAAGCCGATCAACGCCGAGCAGAACGCCGCCATCGCGATGCCGACCAGCAGCAGGGTGGCATTGCCACTGCCCTTGCCAGGCCTGGCCAACGCGTAGGTCAGGCTGATCGCCAGCGTTGCCCCTGCGAAGGCCGCCACCGGCACGATCCAGCCGGCGGCACCGGCCGCGCCCAAGACGATCGCCGCCACTGCACCCAGTGCTGCGCCCTGGCTGACGCCAACGATGCCCGGATCGGCCAGCGGATTGCCGAACAACCCCTGCAGGCTGGCGCCGGCCATCGCCAGCGCCGCACCCACCATCGCTCCCAGCAACGCGCGCGGAATGCGCAGCTGCCAGACCACCGCCAGATCACGGCGGCTGACTGCATGCGGCTCCACCAGTCCCAGCTTCACTCCGATGGCCTGCAGCACCTCCAACGGTGGCAGCCGCAACGGCCCGACCGCGAACGAGGCCAGCACCGCCAGCAGCAGCACTGCGGCAGCCAGCAGCAGCATCCCGCGACCACGTCGACGGCGGCGATCGGCCGGACTCATGCCGGCGGCAGCGCCGCCAACGCCTTGGCCAGCGCCAGCGCGCCCACGCCGGAGCCGACGCTGGCGTACTTGAGCTGCACGTCCGGCATCACCCAGACCCGGTTGGCCTGGCCGGCCGGGGTCTGCTTCAGGGTGGGATAGGCCTTCCACAGGCCCTCGGCGCCGCCAAACAGCGCCAGGTCGTGCTCGGTCACCAGGATCACCTCCGGTGCCGCCGCCACCACGCCCTCGTTGCTCAGCGCCGAATAGTTCGCCACGCCGGCTTCGGTGCCGATGTTCAGACCACCCGCCAGGGCGATCAGCTTGGCGGATGCACTGTCCGCGCCGGCCACGGTCGGCGCGCCGCCAGCGCCGGTGGCCGACACATGGATCACGCGCGGCGCACGACCGATGCTCTTGCCGATCGCGGCAGCCTCATCCAGCTGCTGCTGCACCTGCGTGCCCAGTTGCTCGCCGGCGGCGGCCAGGCCGAGTGCGGCAGCGATCTTGCGCACCTTGTCCGGGGCCGGTTGCAGGTCATCGACCACCACCGCCGGCTCGCCCACCGCGCGCAGTTTCTGCGCCAGTTCGGTATGCCGGCGCAGGCTGTTGCCCAGGAACAGCGAGCCCTGCAGGCTCAGTACGCCTTCCACGCCGGTGGTGCGGTTGAACAGGAACTGATGTGGTGCGGCGCGGCCGGAATCGGTGGTGGTGTTCTTGGGCGCGGCGAACACCTGCCTGCCCAGCCCCAACGCATCGATCACCGCGATCACGTCATCGCCACCGACGATGATGCGACCGGTGTCGTCCACCTCGACCTCGGCACCGTCATCGGAGCGCACGGTCGCCGGCAACACAGCGGACTGCCCGACCAGGCGCGGCAGTGCGCCGCCATCCACGCGGGTCCACCCGGCCGGCAGCGTACCGACCGACGGCGTTGCAGCGTCCGTTGCCGCCGTCGGTGCGTTCGCTTCACCGGCCGGCGGGGTAGCCGGGCCACTGCACGCTGCCAAGGCCATTGTCATCGCGAGCGGCAAGAGCCGCAGGGATACCCTCGTTTTCATTCATTGCTCCTTCGGCAGGACGACCGGCGGCCGCCCTGCCCGGTGGATTACGGCTGGCGCGGCGCGATACGGGTGATCCGGTCGCCCTTGGCATCGTCGGTGCCGCGCGACTTGTTCACCGCGAACACGTTGCCCTTGCCATCGGCGCGCACATGGTTGGGGAACGTGCCGCCGTCCAGATTGCCCACCACCTTGCCGCTGCGGTCGACCACGGAGACAGTGCCGGCACCGCGGCTGGTGACATACGCCAGCCCCGCCTTCGGATCGAACGCGACGTTGAGCGCACCGGCCCCGACAGGCACATCGTGCAGCACCTTGCCGCTGGCGACATCCACGATCAACAGGTTGTCGGTGCCCTGCGAGGCCACATACAACTGGTTCTGCTGCGCATCGAAGGCCACGCCCGAGGCACTGATCGAATTGCCCAGGTCGATGACCTTGTCCACCTTGCCCGTGGCCACATCGATCACCGCCGCTTCCGGGGTGCCAATGCTCACCGTGAACAGCTTGCCGCTGGCGTCATCCAGCACCAGGCTCATCGGGACGAATTTTTCGTCGTCCACGCCCGAGGCCAGCGCGATCGGTTCGAGCGGCTTGAGCGTCTTCGCGTCGAACACCGACAGATGGTCCTCACCCGTGGCCGAGGCAAACACCTTGCCGTGTCTGGCATCCACCACCACGTCACGCGCGTGCGGCACGGCGCCGACCGGGAACTGGTGCACCAGCGACAGATCCGACTGGCGATACACCGCCAGCGTGTCCTGGCGGGTGTTGCTCACCCACACGTTGCCGTTGGCATCGTCCACACCCACGCCGTACACCGCGAACACACTGCCCCCCTTGGCATCGGGCACCGGCGCCGGCGTGATCGCCTGGATTACCTTCAGCGTCTTCGGGTCGACCTTGAGCAGCTGCGACTGGGTCACCGGTGGGCGGCCCACTGCAGAAGTCACAAATACCGCGTTGCTCTTGGGGCTGTAAGCCGACTGATAGAGGCCCTGCACGAGCTTGTTGGACTGGGTGGAGAAACGCTCCTGCCCCGACAGCGGCAGCTGTGGCGACACGCGCAGATTGAGCACCGCAGCGGCCGCCGGCTGGCTGGCGCGTACCACCACCGGATGCGTGCCCGGCACCGCGTCGGCGGGGATCTGCAACCGGGTGGTGAAGTTGCCGTCCGCATCGACAATCAACGGCTGGCCGTTGAGCACGGTTTCACCGCGCACCAGGCTGACCTGCTGGCCCGGCACGAAGCCGCGGCCGACCACCTCGGCCGTGCTGCCGGGGACGACATTCTCACCCCGCGAGACGACGCTACCCTTGAACACACTGGCGGGCTGGTCGAACACCGGCTGCGCGTGGCCGGCGACGGCCAGCAGCAGACCAGCGGCCAGGGTGGTGAGACGGAATGAAGAACGGAACGACATGACAGGCTCCTTGCACGGGTACCGCGCGGTGCGCGGTGGATCATCGGTTGCCTGGGCCGGTGCGATGCCGCACAAGAAGCCTGGGTAGCGGGTTGCACGCGCGTGGCGTGCGGAATGTCGAGAAACGATCAGGGCTGCGCAGCAGCAGCGGTCAGGCTGCGGTCGGTCACGCCGTACAGCACGCTCAACGTCGCCTGCAACGACGCGGACAGCATCGGGCCGTGGCCCAGGCCATCGAACTCGCGGTAGTGCACGTCCAGCCCGGGCACCTTGGCCAGGCGCTGCGACAACTGCATCGCCGCATCCGGCGTGGCGCCGCCAATGCGGCGCAGATGCGCGACCACACGCGGGTTGTTCATATCGCGGTTGCCGCGGTCACCGATGCGCTCTGCGCCGCCCAGCATCACCCACACCTTCGCAGGCTGGCCGTGCTGGTTCTCCAGGAACTGCTGCTCCATGTCGCCCAGCGGCGCGCCCCGGTTCCACCACAGCGACGGGCTCGCCGAGAGGTAGTACTGGAACGCGGCGGGCCGGGTGTACAGGCTGCTCAGCACGAACAGCCCACCCAACGAATGGCCCCACAGCGCCTGCTGCTGGCGGTCGATGTTGGCGCGCCTCTCCACCTCCGGCTTGATCCGCCGTTCGATCAGGTCCTGGAACGCGAACGCGCCCCCGCCGACCACCGTCGGCGTGCCATCCTCATCGTCGGCGCGGTCGATCCATGCGGTGTAATCGGTGGTGCGCGCCGGCGAATCGATGCGCAGGTCGTTGTCATAACCGATGAACACCAGCACCGGCGCGGCCTTGGCCGCGAGTTCGGCAAGCAGCGGCTGGTCCATCACCATCGCCGCCGCGTTGCCATCGAGCATGTACAGCACCGGTGCCGGCACCTTGCCGCTTCGCACGGGAATACCGACGTTGACCTGCCAGCGGCGCTGCCCGTCCGGGCTGTCCAGGGTAAATCGCTCGAAGCGGTAGCGCTCGGCCTTCTGCACGAAGATCGTCTCGCCTACCCGCTGCTGCGGATTGCGCTGCTGCGCCGACGCACTCGGCATCGCGCAGGCCAGGCTGAGCATCAGGCCGGCCAGCGGCAGCAGGGCGGACGATCGGCGGCGGGCCGCGAAGGACAACGTCATGGGTACTCAGGGGCAGCGGCGTGGCGCCGCACAGCCCGCTTCACAGGGGGACGACGCAGTCTACCCTAAATGCGAATGCTTATCACATAGATCAATGGGCAGGCGCCGTCGAGGCCGCTTCATTCCTTGCAGTTGCGCCGCGCGTCGCCGACCGTCGCCACCGCGCCCTGCGCACTACTGGAAAACCAGCCCTTCAGCGACATGTCCGCCGGCAAGGACGCCGGGCGCTCGCCGTCGGCGATCACCAGTTCACGCCAGGCGCCCACCGGTTCGAGCTCGGCCAGGCGCGCCGCGCGATCGTCGTCGGTGCTGAAGGTTGCCGCCGGGTCCGGGGTGTGCGGCGTGGCACCGTTCGAGGTTTTGACCGTCCGCACCTGCAGCCCCTGTCCCGCCACCTGACGGGTGGTGATGTCGAACTGTTCGCGGCCATAGGCCCAGGCGTTGCTGCCGGTCGAGGACACCGGCGCGGCGGACGCCGGCAGCTGCCAGCCCTCGCCGATCACGCCCTGCACCATCGCCACGCCGGTCAGCGTGCCCATGTACTGCATCATCCGCACCGCCTTGAGCTGCTCACCGCTCAACGGCGTGGCGCTGCCGGTCTCGCCAACCGGATTGATCCAGCCCGATTGCGAGCACACGATCAGCATCACCGGTTCGCCCTCGCCGTCCCCCACGCGCAGCAGGGTGTCGCCGTTGGCAAACTGCTGCAGCCGACCACGGAACTGCGCTTTGCCCTCCTGCACGCCTTGACTGAAGGTCACCCCCGGGCTCTGTTCGAGCAGGGGCTCGATGGCCGCGCGGCCAGCAGGGGACGCATTGGCGGTGCCGCCAGCGATAACGGCAAGCGCGAGCAACGTGCACCGCGGGAAGACAACAGACATGCAGACAATCCTGTGCAGAGGCACCGACGACGTCGATGCGGAATGGCCGTGCATGATACGCGAGCGACCTTCAGCTCCCCACACATGCAAAGGCCCGACCAGAGGGCCGGGCCTTTGCGGAATGCGGTACAGCGGACGGCTTATTCTTCTTCGTCCTGGCTACCCTGCTGGGCATTGCGCTCGCGCTTCTGGTCCTGGTCCTGGTCCTGCTGTTGCTGCTGGCCCTGACGCTGCGGATCGCGCTGCTGCTGTTGCTGGCCCTGCTGGCCCGGCGGATTGTTCTTTTGTTCCTGCGGATTCTGCTGGTTCTGCTGCGGGTTCTGGTTGGTACCCATCTGTGCATCTCCGGAATTCGGCAACGAAATGATGCCGGTGGATGCACCGTAGCCGCGCCAAGGTTACCGTCGCGTGCGTGCGGGGCGCAGATGCGTAGACGCCATCGACATGTGGCTAAACAATTCATGACACGGCACGCAGCTGCCATGCCGCTGTCTCATTCATTACCCGAAACAGGGCTGTTTCGAGCGCTGTGAGCGCGTCCAGGCAATAAGCAAAGATGCATTGGTCATGACGCGGGAACGCGCTACCAACGCCCACCCGCTGCAGTCTCCATCACGCGCGCTCCACCATCGACATGATCGTCGCCGCCAACTCCTGCTGTGCCTGCAGCGGCGTAATGTCGCCAGTGATCGCCGCAACCGACAATCCTTCCGCCGCACCGAGCATGCCCCACAAGCCGGCCGATGGCAGCACGCCACCGCGCGCGAACGGTGCGAGCAGGTTGCGGCATTGCTCGATGAAGAGCGCCTCGTACTCGCGCTTGATCCGCGCCAGTTCCGGCGAACCGGCGAGCGCGGCGATCACCCCGGGTATCTCGCGGCCCTGGGTTTGCACACAGGCCACGTAGGACTGCGCGATGACCCGCGCCTTGTCTTGCAGGGCCGGCCCACTGGCTGCCAACGCCGCGTCCATCACCGCGCCCTGACGCTGGTCGAAATCCCGGTACAGCGCGGCCAACAACCCAGCCCGGGTGCCGAAGTGGTCGTAGACCACCGGCTTGGTCACCCCGGCCTGTTCGGCCAGGCGCCCCAGCGTCAGCGCCTCGGTGCCCTCTTCGCGCACCAGCCTCCAGGCTTCGGCCAGCAGCTGCGTGTGGCGGTCGGCGCGGGTCAACCTGCGACGCGGGGCGCCCAGGGACGAATCAGCAACGGCACTTGACATGGCTATATACCAATCGTAACTTACGAGTCGTAACTTACTGAAAGTATACACACCTGCCCGCCTCCCCGGATCGCCCCCCATGCACACCCTGATTGTCGCCTCACACCCCAACCCGGATTCGCTGACCCACGCCGTTGCCGCCCGGATCGCCAGCGGCATCACCGCCGCCACCCCCGCCGCCACCCCCGACGCCACCCCCGACGCCACCCCCGACGCCACGGTCGAACGCGCCGACCTGAGCGCCGAAGGGTTCGACCCCCGCTTCACCCAGGCCGATCTTGACGGCCACCATCGCCTGCGGCCCTTTCCGCAGGATGTACTCGCCGAACAGGCCCGCCTGGACCGAGCCGATGCGCTGGTGCTGGTGTTCCCGGTCTATTGGTGGGCGATGCCGGCACAGCTGAAGGGCTGGATCGACCGGGTATTCTCCAATGGCTGGGCCTACGACGACGCCGGCGGCCGGGTGGTCAAGAAGCTCGGCCATCTGAAGGTGCACCTGGTGGGGCTCGGCGGTGCCGACGAGCGCACCTGGACCAAGCGCGGCTATACCGGCGCGATGAAAACCCAGATCGACACCGGCATCTTCGACTACTGCGGCGCGCCGGTGGTGTCCTCCACGCTGCTGCTGGAGGTGGACACCAACGATCCGGCACCGCACCTGGACACGGCCCATGCGCTTGGCCGGTCGATCGCCTGAGAAAAGAGTTCTTCGCCGCTATGCGTGGCAAGTAGAAGCGTCCTTTGATCCTCTTCAAAGCGGTGGTCGGTGGATCGGGCGCCGGGCCTCCCTGCCCTTTCCGGCGACGCCCCCGGCCGCAGGGCGGCCTCCTCCTTTATTTCGCCTCCAAGGGCACGGAGGCCCAGCACCCGACCCACCGACCAGTGCCAAAAAAGCCCCGCTTCTACCTGCTCACCGCAAGCCGCTACGGGGCCCACACGCTCGCGAC